>SKXU01000024.1 GCA_007128245.1 Candidatus Woesearchaeota archaeon | reverse complement strand
CGCCCAGGAGACTGATATTCTACTTTTGCCTTTTTTGTTCCATCAGCAAGCTCGCCGTCAGAAACACGTACCTGAAGCCGATCTGCAAGAGTAAAACCGTTCGGATAAAACGTGATGAAACGCTTTGCGCGACGTACATCAAGAATCCCTCCAATCCCCATGCAAGAAACTCGAAGCAAGAATTTATAATGATTATTGCGCTGCGCAGCATAGTACGTTTTTTAAAGACACACAAACCCCAATACTGCACGGTCCCGTAGCTCAGCCTGGATAGAGCGCTGGCCTTCTAAGCCAGATGCCGAGGGTTCAAATCCCTCCGGGATCAGTATGACCCCCGACCGTGTTGGAGCAGTAATTATTCAAGATGGAAAAATTCTCTTGGTCACAGGACACGATATGGACTTGTACTGGACTCCAGGGGGACGCATTGAAGACGGAGAAGACCACAAAACCACCTTACGCCGAGAACTCCAAGAAGAACTAGGAGTTGAGCTTGTGCAAATGACGCCGTTTGTGACCTACAAAGCGCCACGTACCACCACAGGAGAGATGAGAACAGTCTACATCTACTTCGCAGACATCACAGGAGAGCCCGTTCCAGCGGAAGAAATAAAGGCATTTGTCTGGTACGGATTAGCCGAGTATAAAGCGCAAAAACCGCCTGTGAAAGAACACACATACAAACGAGTTATCAGACACCTCGCAGAACACGGGTTTTTGCACTAGCACTGGACATGCACACGCGTAACACACCTAAAGACAAAAAACACTTGTTTGTGTATGAACGGAAAATGTCAAAACTGTAACAAAACGATATGCGTCAGCTGTGCCGAAGAATATGCTCTGTATGCAGGAGTCCCCTACTGCGTGAGTTGCGTGACAATATAAGACAAAACCCATATAAACGCAGACCCTGTCCTCCTAAGTAAGCGTCTGTAGCCAAGCGGTAAGGCAACCGCCTGCAGAGCGGTCATTCCCCGGTTCGAATCCGGGCAGGCGCTTTCTTTGTCCGTATTCGAAGTCAGCAAAAAGCGACGCTTTTTGGAGGATGAGCATAGCCCAACCAATCCGGGCAGGCGCTTTCTGAGTAACAAGAAGAGCACGACTGGAAAAATCAACAACTCCGTTGCTTAAGGTCCGGGCAGGCACCGACAGGAAGATTATTAAGCAACACAATCCAGAATGAGATATGGATTTTGTGAGCATCATACTTGCCGCCGGAGCAGCCTACATTCTGGGAGGGCTGTGGTACTCACCATTTTTGTTTGGAAAGCACTGGATGCGACTGACAAAAAAGAAGCAAAAAAACCTGAAGATAACGCCTGCAGTAGTGGCTCTTGGGCTTGTAGGAACACTGATTACCGCAACTGTATTTTCCTGGATTCTTCTGCAAACAGGAGTGCATGGAGCAGTGGGAGGAATGTTTTTTGGGGTGGTGTTATGGGCAGGATTTCTTCTTCCCTTCGCAGCAAACGCAGTACTCTTTGAAGTATCACCGCCGCAACTCTTCATCATTGACAGCCTCTACCCACTTGTAGGACTCGTGCTGATGGGAGCAATTCTTGGGTGAAACTACGCTAAACTGACATCATTTTCTTTCAGAGCAATTGTAAGGGCTGACAAGTATTCAGAAACAATATCATCTCGGCGGCCAATTTCTAACAGCCAGATACGCACCGATAGCGTCATACGAGCAGAAGTCACGTCCGTTACGAGTACACGAGGAGCGAATCGAGAAAGATCGCGCTCACCCTCAAAGAACTGACGAGACGCCTTAATAATCTTCGCAAATGCTGATCGCTCACTACGAGAAATATTTGGTAAGATACGCTGATTCACTCTCGCAACCTCTCGAACAGTCTCACGAATAGTTTGCAAGTCAGAACCAACAGCCACGTTAAGAGTAATTGCTGTTTCGATAAAACCACTCTTGGAGTAGTTATGCACCATTTGCGTGAGAAGCTGTGTGTTTGGCAAGTAAATAAGCCGACCATTCTGGTGCCTAAGAACAGTATGCATCAGACGCATGTCCTTCACACGGCACAACCCAGAAGCGCCCACCTCAACCCAATCCTCAGGTTGCACAGAACGATTCACGGAGACAATAACCCCTCCAATCATGTTCTGGAGGACTTGCTGAGAAGAAAACGCAATAGCAATACTCAAAATACCCAAGGACGCTGCGAGCGCAGAAAAATCAAGGTCAAGAACCCGGTAGACAGCAATACCAAGACCTGTGAAGAAAAACACGTACTGAAGAATTCGCGATAGGCGCTTTGAGAGCGCTCCCGACAAGCGCGAATCAAACAACCGCCGCAAAAGCAAATAGAGCGTGTTTCCCGCAATAATCGTGATAGTGACGACAAGAATGAAGATGAGAAACGTCTCAAGCGTTGTGCGCCCAAACAAAATCGTATCAGCAACCATGGATGAAGAAAACACTGTGAATATAAAAAGACGTCCCCGCCCGGATTTGAACCGGGGACCTGTCGGTGTGCTGCGCGCACAAGTGCACTTAACAGCCGACCGCTATAGCCACTAAGCTACGGGGACAATGTATATGAGAGGTTCTCGTGCGTTTAAATAGGTTTTGTGCGAAGTCTGGAAAAATAACTCGCGTGAAGCGCAATCCCCGCCACGGAGAACGCCATAATACAGATAAATCCACAGCAATCCACATAGTATATGAACGAAAAACTCACATCGCTCATTAATCGGCTTGTAGCGCAAAAAATCCCGCATCGCGTTGTCGATCTCGGAGGAGAGGCTGTGCGCACCCGAGATGTACTTGACCGAGTGGATGTTGATGCAGACGCCATTGTCAAAACCATCATGTTCAAAGGAAAAAAGAGTGGCGTGTTTAGTGTGAGCGTGTTTGGTACAGATAGAGTAAGTTATCCAAAACTACGGGCAGTGCTTAATGATAAAATATCCACGCTGCGCCCGCAAGAAATGCGAGAGCTCGGCTGGGAGCCAGGAGAGTGCTGTCCGCTCAGCGTTCCCGGACCACTCTTTATTGACCCCACAGTATTTGAGAAAGAAATCATTAATACAGGGTCAGGAGACTTGCGATACGGGCTTGAATTTCCCTCAAAAGCCATTACACAAATGCGCGGAGATGTAACCGTGGTTGATGTTCACAGCAAAGAACCTTGAGTAGGAGGAGTTATTGACCGCATATACGTGTTCGCATGAGCAGCGATGTATCTCGCGTACACTCTTAATCGTTTTGACAGACCTGCTTTGACAGGAGGTATATGCTTGAGTCGCACAAAGGGAGCGTGAGGGAAGTGTTGCACGTGTCGAGCTACTTGATCAGCCCGCAAGAGGCGCGTATACACACGATGATCATGCGCGTCCAGAGGCTTCATGCCACGTATTTGATCATCCAGAAGTATTAATCCTTGTATGGTGCAACGCGATTCAATACCCTCCAAAAAAGGGTTTTGACCCATCATCGCAGCATAATCCTCTGCGTGCAAGCGCTGCGCGTTATACCTCCAAGCATTCAGTTTTCGCATACCACGCGCACGAGCTGAAAAAAAGAATCGTTTTCTTGTCTCAGGACCCCTTTTTTTCGAAAGTAACTCAACCCACGTATCGCTGGGAGAGACGTAACTTCTTGCGATACCATACGCAGCAGCAAAGATATCATCATGTGTGTTCAAACGAGAAGAGAGGATGGTGAGAGGACCATTTTTTCCCCCGTAATTATGTAAGCCTTCAAGAATGGATTGTAAGACGACGAGTTGACCCCTGTGATACCTGTGTACAGGGTGGGCGCGTCGCTCTAAAACAGTCAGTACATGATCTTCTGTAAGAGCTGGTCGATTCAGTGTAGCCATGAATAGCGAGCGATAGGAACGCGCGGTTGCGAGTCAATTAAGTGAACGGTGGGTTGAGGAGTGCCAATCGCAAGCGGCTCAAACCGAGGCTGAGCAGGTTGCGACGGACATACTACCACAATCTGTCCTGAGACCTCAACTACAGAGCACACACCTGTTGTGTGCGGATTAGGAATAGTAATGGGAGGTTGCTGCACCTGCCAAGGTGAGGGCCAGTATGCTGGAGGGCGATAGTGAGATGGCGATTCGAACCACACAAGGCGATACCTGTTATCTACTCTCCGCGCACCGATAACGTACTCTCGTCCTTGCACTAGAGGAACATTATCGTGCCAGTGACCCCATGCATCACGATACCGATGAAACGTGAGGACTACAGTGGTAGGAGGATTTCCTTGGATGCGATCTCGCACTCGCATGGTTACCTCCACACGAGGGTTCGTTCCTCCGAGTCGCTGGATGCGCGTTACTTCTCCTCGAAACACCACATCTACTCCATGATCGTGATACACTCCATGATGAGGCTGCCACGAAGGAGCGGGGTGCCATGAAGAGTACTGCCACGCAGAAGCCATGGGCAGAGCTAAGAATAACGCTCCAATGATGAGTGCAACGAGTGCTTTCATGCAAGTAGGAAAGCAAGACGGATTTATATAGTTACTCATTAGTGACAGCTAGTCAAGCCAGCTTGTTTTTCAGATAACACGTGAAAAATAAAGTTCTTGTTTGAAGTACTCCAAGAATGAATTGATAAGGAATCAATTGCACACACCATTTCGTACACTGACAGCTCAAAGTATCTGAAAAGCTTTATTCCAGTTAACACACTAGTACGATTACCTCACTTAATAAGCGATAAGGTTACTGGACTACGATCTAATTGACGAGCGATTTTTCGTTGTGAGAGTGCAGACTCTTGAATTTTCTTTGCCAACAAAGAACTACACATTGAAAAATTCGTTCGTGCAAGCACTTGTTGTGAAAAAAGAAGTTTACGATCTGATACATCAAATAATTGCATCCTATAACACGCAAAATAGTTTTTCCAACGAGTAATTCGAATACATAAAGAGTTTTTCTTCTCGAACAACATGCGAGCGGCGACCCCATGAGCCTTCAAAAAATACAAGACACGGCGAGCTAACTTTGCTTCTTTATAATGTAAATAAAAGCTCAGTGAAACCAAATAACGCTCTGAACGATTATAGTTAATGCAGCCTTCTGCAGCAAACAAGCCCTGCAAGAACGACTTACTAAGTGGTAAGGATAAGCTTAGTGTTGGAACTACATCGTAAAGATAATCCATCAGCTCTTTATGAACAGTACTTGCTACTTGAAGAGCAAAAGAAGGCTTGGATAAACTAGTACGAGCATAAAACTTTATACGAGATGAACAAACGCCCGATTCAACGCTCACAATATCAGCATCTGGAAGCTTATCTTGGTAACGACAATACAAAAAAATTCTCTTCGGGGAAATCAACAGATACTCTTCAAAGAATTCTCTCATCAAGCGAACTAAATCAATGTCAATTGAAGTACATTCAATATGATGTTTTCCAGAGCGCTTCCCATCTCCAATATACAATGCAATAGCTTGGCAAGAAAAAGAGTCAAGCAGAATATTTTGAGGTATAATAGCTGGCTTTATTGACTTGCCACGAGAATGTGTTGAAGGATGAACATTCCACGTTCGGGGACTGTTTACGCATCGCACGAACTCTGAAGACAGTTTTGACCTAATAAGCACACAATACGCAAGATAGTATCACGTAAAAACATCTCGTGCATATATGTCCAGTGGTCTAAGGCAAAAAGGAACCTGGATCTTTGAGCTTTTGAGGCAGGTAATCACTCATCACAAAATTCAATCCATGCTTTGCCAATGCCTGCTGCTCAGCACGGACTCCTTGCTTGAGCATGAGCTTAAGCGCGGTCTGCCACTCTTTATGATGATGTACAAAAGGATCGTTTTTAAGAGCATCTTTTGCACGCTTAATATCAACATCTTTGAGCTTATGTGTGGGCAAATCATATCGTTCAATATCCTGCGGAGTCACACCTAATAACTGTGCCTTAGGAACACAAAAGAACTCGTTGACATGCGCAGCATTACCAGAGCCAACTTTAAGGGTACGATAAATATTCATAAGCCCATAAGGATCTGCGTCCACGAAGACATACACAGGAATGTTGTTTTGGTCTGAGAGGAGTCGAATAAAGCGTCTTGTAGCACGCGAAGGAACACCTTTCATACTCACGAGAATACAGTTTTCTTTGTTGTAAAACTTATGTTTGACGAGGCGCTGAAACATACCGGCAGTCTCGATGGCAATGATAAACTTTGCTTTTGTCTCAAAGCGTAAATGCTCAACTTGCGAAGGGATGCTGTACGCTCCTGAACCAAATTTCTCACAATCAATACGCAGCTCCTCACCAGTTTCTGCGTCACGATCAATAATAATGAGTTTTCCCGCAACCGCACCACCATCTTCTTCAGGAATAAACCCGAGTTGTTCTCGTTGCAAACGCAGCATCGCCTCGATGTCTTCCATCACAGAATCAGATTCTGGTTGCTCATCAAACTTCGCATCACCCCAGTTTTTAGAAACGTAATACGCTTCTCTTTTTGTCATGATATCTTCTGTTTGCACAACTTTTTTTGCTTCGTTGAGTAAAAGCACTGTTTGTGCAAACGTCTTGACCGAGGATGCATTCAGTTTTCGCTCTTTTTCAGAATCTCCGATGACAAAATGCCCTTTTCTTGGATCGTAATCAACGTTTGACAATGAACGCACAGGTGTTTTGAGCACAGGAGCGCGAGCGCTGTGCGCAGACTCTTTAATGTGCAGAGCCACTCCTTGAATCTTCTTTACTATCTCTTCACTCGTTAGCTCGGCCATCATCTTCCTCCTCTCGCCCTATCTTAGCAAATTCTTCATCGTACTCAGTATTCTTTGTCGGATCAAATTCTAATGTATCAAGTTTTCCACGGTGCTTTTCTAAGAGTCCAACAAGGTGTCGCTCAAGTACCTCATGGTCGGCTCCGTCCAAGTCAAGAATCTCTGCTACTCCCACAGCTAAGTGCGGAATGTACTTTTCTATGTAGGAGCGTTTTTTGAGCTCTTGCTTTACTTTCTGTTTTTTCTTCGTGTACTTTTGCAGTTCACGACCAGCCTCTTGGACTGCGAGTTTCATCTCCTTGATAATATCATCGTAGTGCGCCATAGCCTCTTTTGCTTCCGAGGTAAATGGCACCCACACAGACGCCATGTGCACAAGAATAACTGCTGGTCCGCGAGGAATGTTGTTTCCTGATTGCTCAAGACCATAGGATTTCCAGTTCGTCTCAGAAACAGCCTTCGTGACCGCACACGCCCCTTGCTGATACAAGAGAGGTACTTTGTTTGCAAAGCGCATCACATCAACAGTTCCATCTCCTTTCAAGTCGCCACCATACGCAATCGCCGCTTCAATAACAAATGGGTTACCACGATAGACAGCAGGTTTTCGAGAGATAGCAGTGTAAAACTCTGCATTAATCTCTTTTTTGAGGCCTTTAAGGAGAAGATCTTCGCCGATTGGACTAATGCAGTTTGTGGGCGGAGCCATGATCTTGGTGTTACGAATGCCCTTCATCATATCCTCTGCTTGTTGTCGAGACACTGCTTTTGGCTTGGTCTTTGGCGAGAGGCGTGCGTGCTCTAAGATTTCGTTAGCAACGCTGTTTGATACACGACTAAAATCTTCTCTTAAGAATGCGAGCACGGTTTTTTGTGTGGTGTACTGCAACATCTTAATGAGCATGCCCAGTTCAATCCCATACGGGTGAGGTTTTATCTCTTCAGGAATAGGAGGAGCGGTTTGTGATGCTCGTGGAAAAAAGTATTGTTCTCCACGAGGATTTGCATAAATTAATTGGAGGTGCGGATTGAGAATCGCTGTTTGTTTGAGGTACTCATCAACACTTTGTTTTCCTTTGGCGTAGCTTGCTTCAAGATCAATCTCTATTCGTGTTCCACGCTCTTTAGACCACTCTTTTTCTTCTTCAACAACGATTTCTGCAGCATTCTTTTTTGTATCAATCTTTAATTCAAAGTAGTTTGCGGGCTTGTTTGGACCAGTCTTTGAAGTCACTTTCGCTGCTCGCCCAGTAGTGAGTTGACCGTACATGACAGACGCAGAAATACCAATTCCTTGCTGTCCGCGAGACTGCGCCATCTTGAAAAATTTAGAACCGTAGAGGAGTTTAGCAAAGATTTTCGGAATCTGCGCTTTTACAATACCTGGACCGTTATCTTCAACGATGATGCGAAAACGATCGTTTCCCATATCAATGATCTCTACTTCAAGCTCAGGAAGAATACCTGCTTCTTCGCACGCATCCAAGCTGTTATCAACGGCTTCTTTTACCGTGGTAAGAAGGGCTTTTCGTGCATTATCAAACCCGAGAAGATGCCTGTTTTTCTCAAAAAACTCTGCGATACTAATTTCGCGTTGCTGCGCTGCGAGTTCTTCTGCTGTTGCCACAAACACACAAGAAGCAAGGTGTTTTTAAGCGTTACGTTACGAGTGGCGGAAT
>SKXU01000101.1 GCA_007128245.1 Candidatus Woesearchaeota archaeon | reverse complement strand
GAAGAGCGAACGGAATCAGTGCGAGCCAGACGAGCATATGCAAGTAAATAAAACAAGTAGTATAAGAACGTTAAGGGAAAAAAATTAGTACCCCCACGCAGAGGCGTCAAAACCACCCATGAAGTCGTCCATGCTCCCCGGCTGGGCAGGTAGCTCAAACGCGTTTGCAGGAAGTGATAACTCATAGCTGGTCGCCTGCGTTCTTGAGGTATGACCATCAGCGCTTGTTTCGACAAACACAGGAACTCCTTCAGGCGAGAAGCATTGTTCAGAGCGAACATCATCCATGGTGTAGATAAAGCACTGAGCAACAACTCCCGCAACGGTGCGCGCATCAGTACGCGTCACTGCTAACGAGCGGTCTTGCTCGAACTCTTCTCGCGCCAAAACTCCTGTCGTCTCAGGAATCTCGTCGTCACTTGTAGCTTCAAAACAAGACCAAGAACCCATGTTCATACACGTATACGCTATGCGGTCAGCGTAGATCGTTCTCATCTCAATTCCTTGTGCATCCATGTCCGTTCGCACACGCACACCACCTGTGTCAACGAACTGCGTCATCAGAAGATATTGTCCTTGTACCGTGGTCTGATACTCTACAGTGTAACGAAGGGTTTGTTGTCGGTCAAAAAACCCTAACAGTTCTTGACGCGCATCCTCAACAACGCCAGCTTCTTGCTCGAGCACCTGCTGCTCTGGCTCCTCTTCTTGTTGCTCTTCTGGAAGATCATCTTGTGCAGCTGGTTGCGATTCACACGCAGCAAAGACTACTAGCGTAGCGATTAAAATAACACATACGTATTTCATTGGATTCCCCCATACCATGCGCGACAAGTCACGCATAATAGCGAGAAGAGGCACATGTTCACTATAAAGGTTTCGTGCACATTACTGAGGAGGCACAAACGCGTCGCGAGGAATTGTCAGCGTAAAGTTTTGCGCAGTAAAGACGGTCTCGGAATCGAATAAGTGAATAAACAACGGCACTCCATCGTGCGAAAAACATCTCTCGGAATCATCAGAGACAAAACATTGCGTGTTCACTCCTGCTACCGTGCGAGAAGGAGCAACCGCCACCTCACCAGACTCTTGATACACGAGTTCTAGGGCGCCACTCACAGCAGGTACGCACGTCCACCCCGCACTGTACACACAAGAAACCCCCTCATCGCCATCCGTGATGGTGCGCGTAATGACGCCTCCCGCAGCAGTGTCCTGACGTATACTTCCGCTACGCATATCAACGTAATGCACCATCTCTGACTCTTGACCATCAAAGGTTACCAGGTAGTGCACCCCGTAGCGTAGCTGTTGCTGGCGCTCAAGAAGATCCTCAAACGAGTCCTGACTCACAGGGGTACACGCAGCGCACACCAATACGAATCCCACACACCAAGCCCAATGCATGCAGCAACAGTACCACTCGCACTATAAAATCATTCCGGCTTCAAAGCATAAGTACTTAAAACAACAATGCATCAGATGAGTATGGAGAAGGCGCTTGGATATCATTCGGAAAAACCCGGAAAGATAGGAACAGTAGCACTCACTCCTCTGAGCACAAAAGAAGACTTATCGCTTGCGTACACACCAGGAGTAGCTCTGCCATGCGAAGAAATTGCACAGCACCCCTCACTCGCCTACACGTACACCCTCAAAGCACGCACAGTAGCCATCATCACCGACGGGACAGCAGTACTCGGCTTAGGGGACATCGGGCCGCTTGCAAGCCTTCCCGTAATGGAAGGAAAAGCAGTATTAGTAAAACAACTCGCAGGGCTTGATGCCTTTCCACTGCCTATTGCTGAAAAAGACCCGCAAGCATTCATTGACATCGTCAAGAAAGTGAGCGCGAGCTTTGGAGCCATTAACCTCGAAGACATTGCAGCACCAGCATGTTTTGAGATAGAAGAAACACTCAAAAAAAGCCTTGACATCCCCGTCTTTCACGACGACCAACACGGAACAGCAATCGTGGTGTACGCAGCACTGCTCAACGCGCTGTCCCTCAAAAACGTCTCCCTACAAGATACGCGCATCGTAGTGAGCGGAGCAGGGGCGGCAGGAGTCGCCATCACCAAACTACTCAAAAAAGAAGGAGCGCGAGACATCACAGTTCTTGATAGCAAAGGCATCATCTCAGAAGAGCGAGAACTACCAGCGTACAAGCAAGAACTTGCTCGGATGACACAGAAACAACCAGGGACGCTACAAGACGCACTTACGGGAGCAGACGTGTTTATTGGTGTGTCAAGACCACAGAGTTTTCCAGAAGAATACGTACGCCTTATGAACGCGCGACCAATTATTTTCGCGCTCGCAAACCCCACGCCAGAAATTCATCCTGATGTTGCTCGCAGAGGCGGAGCAGCGTTTATTGCTACAGGAAGAAGCGATTACCCAAACCAAATAAATAATATTTTGGCATTCCCAGGAATCCTCAAAGGAGCCATGGCAACACGAGCAACTGACGTCACACATGAGATGAAAGTAGCAGCTGCGAGAGCAATAGCTGCGTGCGTCACACCCACTCCCGACCACCTCCTTCCCGACCCACTAGACAACACAGTAACTGAAGAAGTTGCGCGAGCAGTGGCTAGGACGGCCCGAGAACAAGGAGTTACTCGGGCAGCATAAGCATTTTATAGCACCCAACATACGATGTATGCGTGAACACGTATATAGCCATTTTAGGAGCAGTGTTTGTGCTCATGGGCGCAGTAGGAGTATATCATGAGCACAAAGCACTTCCTGAAGGATTCTCATACGCAGGAGAAGTGCATCACATAGCAGAAGAAGACGTGATCTTCTTACTGGACCGCACAGTCATGCGCGATGGTGAGCGCATTTTAGAGCACGAAATCTTCGACACCATTTTTGACACCATCCGAAACGCAGAAGACTACGTCCTCGCTGATTACTTCTTATTTAACGATTTTGGCGCAACAGAAGAGCACAGACCACTCACCACTGAGCTCACGCAAGCACTCATTGATTCTTCCGCGAATACCTACCTCATCACCGACCCCATCAATACCGTGTATGAAGGAGTACGCAAAGAACATATTGAGCGGCTACGAGCATCGCACGTGCACGTAACGCTCAGCAACCACAACCTCCTCCGAGAAGCAAATCTTGTGTACAGCCCCGTATACCGCACATTTCTTTCTCACACACGCAACAATCCTGATGGAGGATGGATTATCAACATCCTAGGCGAGGGGCGCGTCACACTCAGAAGCTACTGGCACATGCTCACCTTCCGCGCAAACCACAGAAAAGTACTCGTAGCAGATAGCGATGATGACGTAATAACCATTATCAGCACCGCAAACCCGCACGACGCATCAAGCGCCCACACAAACATGGCAGTGGCTATACGAGGAAACATTGCGCAAGATGTCTGGAAAACCGGAGTGCCACTCGCAGCTATTCCGCCACCACCACTCGCACCCCAACGAGCAGGGAACGTCACCGCACAACTCGTCACCGAGCGCGCCATTAAAGACGCTATACTCAGAGAACTCTCACAAGCAACCGAGGAAGACACCGTGCATGTCGGAGCATTTTATCTTTCCGATAGCGATGTCATACACGCATTAATTGCGGCACACAACAACGGTGCGAGCGTGCATGTTCTCTTAGACCCAAACACTGACGCCTTCGGACTCAAAAAAGATGGCGTGCCAAACACCCAAGCAGCACGCATACTCCACCGAGCAGGAGTGCATGTGCGTTGGTTTGATACGCACGGAGAACAATTTCACACAAAAATGCTCGTTATACACCGCGCTGACGGCACAAGCACCCTTATTATTGGAAGCGCGAACTTCACACGAAGAAACCTTGATGGATATAATCTTGAGACAAGCGTAGTGCTCGCGAGTAACACGCAAGCACGATTCATGCAGGATCTCAAACAATACTTTCTGGATGCGTGGGAGAACCGCAACGGACACTACAGTGTAGCCTATGAAGTATATGCTGACGAGCGCATGCATAAACACATTCAGTATCATATTATGGAACGACTTGGAGTGGGCACCTTCTAAGAACACATTTAAACGCGACACACTTGCCAGATGTCATGGAAACAGACGTCCTCGCTGCTCGCACAGAACACGTGCCACGTGCACTGCAATCCTTTGCACGCTCACAACCAATAGTTATCCCTACAGAAACAGTGTATGGACTAGCCGCACCTATACGTGACACAAAAGCACTTGAGCGCATCTACGCGATTAAGGGGCGGCCACAGGACAATCCGCTTATCGTACATATCGCAAACCTCAACGAACTTGAGCTGCTTGCACAAACGCTGCCAGCGTACGCACCAGCGCTCTTTGATGCCTTCTGGCCAGGACCGCTCACCGTGGTACTTGCAGCAAAGGAGCCTTTGTACGGAATAACAAGCACTCAGAACACTATTGCGGTACGCATGCCGGCGCACGCATTCACGCAAGCACTTATTAACGTAACAGGACCCCTAGCAGCGCCCAGCGCGAACCTTTCAGGACGACCCAGCCCAACGACCGCTCAGCACTGTCTGCAAGACCTGTCGGGAGCAGTAGAACTCATTTTTGACGGCGGAGACGTGTCTTATGGAGTGGAGAGCACGGTGCTTGACCTCACACAAAACCCTCCATGCATCCTCAGGCCAGGAGTTATCACGCAAGACATGATAGAAGCAGTCATTAAAGCGCCTTGCCAGAACGCTACAATAAGTGAAAAAAGTCCAGGCACACGATACGCCCACTACCAACCAGACGCACGCGTGATTTTGCATGAAGACCCCTCGCAACTCGATCCCAGCGGCCTGGGAAGAATTCTTTGCATCTCACACACTCCCACAACATATGCAACAACCCATATAGCACTTCCGCACGCACCGCTAGAAGTGGCAAAGCACTTGTATGGATGGCTTCGTCAAGCAGACGAGCAAGGATATGACACTATTGTCATTCAAACGATTGCAAAAACAGGTGTTGGACGAGCAGTAATGGATCGACTTGAGCGAGCAGCAAAAGATTCATAACCTCACAGCACTTCTCATATCGTATGGGTGCGTGGTCATTTCTTACATCTCACTGGAGCAAAAGCAGATGGCATAAAGCGCAGCTGATAGGATTCGCACTCCTTTTGTGTATTCTCTTGTTTGAAACACTCTTTTTTGCAGGAATATGGTATACATCACTTCAATCGGGATTGACAGTGTATGTGGAGCCCGCAACAGAGCGAGTAATCACGCAAGGAGAAGAACACTATAACGTCACATTCCTTGTGGGGCTCACAAACAGTCCGTTTTGTGAAGCAACATGCACGTACACCATCACGGACCAGCGAAGCACACAACGAACACAAGGAGTGCTCGAGCACCTCACAGCCACCCCTCAACCAATCACTGCAACCCTGAGCGCTCCACAGGTGCGCGAGTATCAAAGCACCGCGCAAATCAGCGTGACGTGTGAGAATCACGAGCGCGCGCGCTGTCAACGACCACACGATAACGCCATACAAACACACTCAATCAGAGTAGATCATTATCGAAGCCCTGAGCAACAAGAAGCATTTCATTCCGTAAGCGAGGAATGGAGCGCGACAACACAAGCACTCTCAGAATATCTCTCACGCCTGCTCGGCGTGCTGTACTTAGAGGATGAGCGCATTGATCGTGAACAAGTATTTTATGACGTGGATATTATTGAGCGACACATCAGCGCGCTGAGAAGCGCAGTCGCCAGTGATGACTTCATACTAGCAGCACTGCTCACAACCATTCGAAGTCCCTCATCACTAGCGCACTATAGCGAGCTCGTACAGCAAGAACGAGCGGCTGTGGCTGCGTATCAACAACTGTTAAGAGTAAAAGAGCAGCATGACGAGTACCTCGTGCTACTCACAGAAGAAGACACCCAACTTCTTAGCGAACTCTACACCAATGCCTCGCAAGCCCACGCACAGTTTTTCACGCAAAGCCCCGCACACGCACTGGAGGCGTTTGTGGCAGTAAACATCACAGTGGAACCTGCACTAGAGCACGCACAACAACTCCAACAAGCACTGCACGCACAAGAAATGCAAGAGTGCACAGAGCAAAACACTACGTGTCCACAACCGCCGCCACCCGTTACGAATGTAGATCAGGGACGAGAAGTATTCACTCTAGTCTGCCAGCACATCAATCACAGTTTGTGTGAAAACCTTGACAGAACACTCCCCCCACTTGCGCCAACACTCAACGCGACGCTGCCCGAGCAACCACTCATCTACACACCTGTTGATATTGCGTTGCCACAAACACAGTGCTGCTCGCTAGGACGGTGCGTTGCGTGCTCACAACACACAAGAATACCAATTCTTTTTGTGCACGGACACAGCTTTGCTGAACGAACAGCACCTGAGTACTCCTTGCAAGCGTTCTCACGCATGGCGCTAGCGTTGCAGGATGAAGGCATCTTTCATGCAGGACCAGTGTTTGGTAGGCAACAAGTGACTCACGGATTATTTTCGCACGCTCCAGGAGGAGTAAGTTTTGTCACGACATATTATTTTGATGGATACGCAGAACAGGGAGAAGTACGTTTTGTGACGAGAAAGACTGAGCGCATAGAAACATATGCTATACGGCTTCGAGAGAGTGTGCGAAACGTGCAAGCACTCACAGGACACGACGAAGTAGTACTTGTTGCGCACAGCATGGGAGGCCTCGTGGTTCGTAGCTACCTAGAAATCTTTGGTGAAGAAGACATTGCAGGAGTGGTGATGATAGGAACACCCAATAATGGCATTCCACGCCTTATTGAGCGATTATGCCCAATAATCGGCGCTGATTTTGAATGCGACGACATGAGAGCGGGTTCGTTGTATCTGCGCCGGCTCGCGCAAGCACCCACACCCAGCATACCTGTGCTTACCATTGCAGGCGTAGGATGTGACGGGGACTTTGATGGGATTGTCGAAGCGGAGAGCGTGTTCTTGTCATACGCAGAAAACGTCATGGTAGAAGGCAGCTGTCCAGGAGTCGATCAGCTTCTGCACAATCACATGCTCAACCCCGCACGCTATCCAGAGGTCTTTGACTTGGTAGTACGGTTTTTGGAAGAAATATAAAAAAAAAGAGTTATCGTGCGCGCACGAAATAGTATATGATAGCCGTGACAATGCTAAAAAGCACTGCCAGAATCGTCCACACGACTTTCATGCCTTGACTGTCTTGTGTATTTTGCGTCCACACATGATAAATCGTCCAGATAGCAGCGACCAAAGCCACAAGTGCTACAATTGTTTGTAATACCATAGGTTAACCCTCCCTTACGCGTGAGTAAAGCACACTCATATATAAATCATACAAGGGGTACGAAGCGAAATCCCTTATGCTCTTGCACAGCATAGTTTCCTTGAGCATTCTTTGTGAGTTTCACAACAGAATCGTTAACAGGTAACACCAAAACGCCTGTGTGCGTGAGCTGCGACACTACCTCTTCAGGAATTTGTTTTGCAGCAGCCGAGACGAGAATGCGATCAAATGGCGCCTCCTCGGGAAGGCCTAGCGCCTGTCCTGCCTGGCGGATCTCTGCCTGTTCAGGATACATCCCCTCAACGTTGCGCCACCCAAACGAGACGAGCTCTGGAACACGCTCAACACCAATAACACGTCCTTGGACACCAACAATGTGTGCGAGAAGAGCCGTTGTGTAGCCACTTCCTGAACCAATATCAAGAATCTTCTCTTTCGGAAGGGGTTGGAGGAGCTCAAGCATAAACGCGACAACGCGTGGCTGACTAATCGTTTGATCCCACCCGATAGGAAGCGCTTGATCGCTATACGCTTGATTGGCGTGCTGGACAAATCGTTTTCTGTCAACAGCACGGAACGCCTCAATGATGCGAGGCGTCTTAAGCACTCCTTCTCGTCGTAAATAATCCACTAGCTCTTCGTTGGTTTCCATGGCATAAGGTAATGAAAGCATGTTGATAAATGTTCTCTGTGATAACGTTTAAAAATAACATGCTGTTTGCGAAGAGTATGCTCAACGAATGGATGAACAGCGAGTTACTCACAGAAGAGTGGTTGAGCACTGCGGGTGAGCAATACCGCACAGCAACACCTTTTCCGCACATCCAAATACAAGACTTTCTCAAAGAAGAACAACTTGAAGCAATTGAGGAAGCGCTCAGTAACCACCAATTTGAGCACAAAGAATCAGACTTGTTTTCTCTTGCACAAACACCTGCGCTTAACACGCTCGCAGACCCAGTACTTGATTCGTACCTCGCATTTCTGAATAGCACAGAATTTCGTGAATGGATGCACGCACTCACAGGGGTTATGACGACACCAGGATTGCTTGATGCATTTGGAGCCATTTACATGGACACAGACTACTTACTCCCGCATGACGACCAGCTTGATGACAGAAAAATCGCGTACATCCTCTACCTCACCTCACTTACCCAGGAACAAGGAGGAGCTCTCGCACTCTACACTGACGAGAATGGACACCCAGCAGAAGTTGTGAAAAGGTATCCACCACAACGAAATGCGCTGAACGTATTTACTGTGACTGATACAAGCTGGCACGAAGTAGAAGAAGTGACTGCGGACACCCACAGAGTCAGCATCGGAGGATGGCTACGTGGATAACCTCAATCCCAGGTATCATGGACAACAAGAAGCGCTTGTCACGCAACTT
>SKXU01000064.1 GCA_007128245.1 Candidatus Woesearchaeota archaeon | reverse complement strand
TGACCCTGACGGCGACACAGTACAATTTGCAAGCGCAGTCATCAATGTCACAAACGACGCAGAAAGCCCATTATTCACAATCACCTCAACAGGGATTATTCAATTCACCCCCACCTTTGAGCAGGTAGGAAATCATACCATCGCAATCCTTGCAACTGACGAAGACCTTGTGGGAGGAAGAAACGTGCGCTTTGACGTAAGAGCAATCAACGAAGACCCGTACTTTGTGCCTCCACTAGAAGACCAACAAGCAACACAAGACGAAGTATTCAGCTACATCATCGGAGGATTCGACAGAGAAGACGACCCCTTCAACTTCACCATGCAAACAGACCTTGCAGAACTCGAACTTGCGTCTATAAACGCAACACACGCAGAAATACGATTTACGACAGGAGTGGTACAACACCGACATGGAGGACTCCACGAAATAAACGTCACCATATTCGAGATAGCCAACACCACAAAAAACACTACCGAAACCTTTCTGCTCAACGTTACAGTATTTAATGAACTACCAGAATTCGACCCTATCATAAGCCCGCAAGCAGCGCAAGGAGAGGAATTCAACATGACTGTCACAGCAACTGACGCAGACCCTGACGATGTACTCTTGTTTAGCATAGAAACAACGTGTCCACTACCCAACCCGTGGACGATCAACACACTTGCAAATGACAGCACGTTAGCAATTGGAAACATCTACGTAGGAACCCTCACAAACGACCACGTCGCATGTAGAGACGTGACCTTCGTCGTGACAGACTTTGACACGCAAGGATTCGCAAAAAATCAGACGCGAGTAAATATCACCCTCAACATTACCAACATCAACGACCCGCCAGAACTCCATGAGCTTAGTTTTTTTGCAAACCTGCCTGTACAACAAAATATCTCCAACCTTACTGCACCCACAGGCCTGCAATTTAGATATCGGGTGAACGCAACAGACCCTGACTTGCTCACGTATGAAGGAGACGAACTGTTTTTCTCAGACAACAGCACACTATTTACGATTGAAGAAGACACGGGATGGATCGTGTTCACGCCACAAGTAGAGGATATCGGAAGCCACACCATACACATCACCGTACAAGACCTTGCAGGAGAGCAAGACAGCATCGTGATGCAGCTAGAAATCATAGAGAACAATCCACCAACACTCATCGATCCAGGAGTAGTGCAGTGCGAACAACACGAAAACTGCACTATCATACTGGAAGGAGTAGACCCTGACCCAGGAGACATCCTCACATTCACCCTCGCCCTCACAGACTACTTTGTGTGGAGCGGAGAAGAAAACCTGACAGCAGCATTCACACTTGAGCAACAAACACTCACAACAACACAGGCATGGCAAAACTTCACCAACGAAATGGTGGGTTGGTTTACGTACAACGTCACCGTCCGAGACCGCTTTGGAGCAGAAGACCAAGGAGTGCTGGTTGTGAACGTATCAAACATCAACGACCCGCCCTTTTTCGACCCAGAAATACTCTTCCCAGAACCCGTAGTAGAGACCTACCCCGTCACCTTTTTTGTGACCGCACAAGACCCCGACTTCATCAATATCGAATCGCCTGACGTAGATGAAAACCTCACACTCACAGCAACCATCACAGGACCCAACACAGGCTTGTTTAGCCCAATAAAACAATCAGACACGCAATGGCTGATCAGCTTTGAACCACAAGCAAGTGATGTAGGAGAGTACACCATAGCATTCTTACTCCAAGACCTACAAGGAGCGAGCGTCACACAAGAAGTAAACATCACGATATTTGAACAATCACAACCACCAAACATCACCGCAGTACGACCGTTTTTTGACGGACAAACAGAGATCTTTGATATCAAGCAACCAAGAAACCTTCTCGGAGACAACACCACAGTACGCCTACAAGAAGGAGCAACCTACACATTCAACATCACCTATATTGACCCAGACACTGCGCCAGAAAACGTGACGGTACGGTGGTATGTGGATGAAGAACTCGTACAAGAACGACGAGGAGATGAAGCATTCTCCCTCGTGGAAACCTTCGGATTCTTTGACGAAGGAGAATACGTGTACACCGTTCGCGTAGAAGACAACAGATTTGAAGTAGATGAATTCACGTGGTTTGTAGAAGTGCTCAACACCAACAGGCCGCCTGTGGTGTGCTACGCCCTCTCAAACAGAAACGTTACTGCAACAACACAACTCAACAACTACATGTACGTGTTCTACGACCCAGACGACCACCCCAATCACGTACAACCACAAGATCAGTGCTCCCCACTTCGAACGCACGCATCACAACTCACATACACCGCACAAATTTCAAACCCTTCCTTATTAGAGATAACCTTCTCACAAGAGAACGTCGTACTCACTCCGCGAGGAGATGGAACTGTAGAAGTCACGTATCGAGCAACAGACCCCTTCGGAGCATTCAACCAAACAAACACGGTCACCTACGAAGTTAGCGCTCCACAACAAACAACCACCCCCACACCTGCGCCAAGCACAGGAGGAGGCGGAGCAAGCCCTACACCAATACCAATCCCTACGACACAAGACCCTGAACCGATGAGTATACGCATCATCACACCCTCATCACTTGTGATGTACAGAAACCAAACAATGGAAGTTCCTATCACGGTAGAAAATCCGACGACGCGCGTGTTTCAAGGAGTGGACTTACAAGCATCAGCAAACGCTGACGATGTATCAGTACGATTTACGCAAAGTAGTTTTCCCGCACTCCAACCAGGAGAAACAAGAAACATCACCTTGTTTGTAGAAAACTACCGCTCACAAGGAACGTATGAGATACGAATCGACGCGGACGTGCAAAACCCGAGCATTAACGACTCAGCAATTATCTTTGTGAATGCCCTGGAACAAGAAAGCTTTGGAGACGCAGTAAATACACGAGTAAGCTTTGCACAAGACTTGCTGTCCTCGCACCCAGAGTGCCTTGAACTCAACGAATTCATTGGACGCGCACGAGACTTGATTTCACAAGGAAGAATACAACAAGCAGACATCGTGCTCAGAGAAGTAATTGACGCATGCAGATTCCTCGTGTCACAACCAGGAGTGCGCGAAGAAGTCCCTCAAGGACTCAGTCTGGCATGGCTGCAACGATTCAGATACGCAAACGCAGTACTGATTGCACTCCTCTTCGTACTCATAGGAATCGCAATACTTCTTGTGATGCACTATTACTCAGCAGCAAAACAAGACTAACTCAAAGAAGAATACAACCGCTGCAAACCCTCATAATAACGCTCTTGTTCGTGCTCAGGAAGAGACTCGTATTTATCACGCGCAGCACGATACTTCTTTTTCGCACCGTCTTTATCTTCTCGCTCAATACTCGCAAGACCCTCAAAGATAAGCTGGTCAATGCTCGTATCATGCGGAGCAGTGACCTTGCGAGCGAGCGCAACAAACTCTGACAAGTACTCCTTATACGTCTCAGGATTCGCTCCGCGACCACTGTACTGAAGCTCTGAGAGTTCCTCTAAAAACGAGATGCACTCATGGCGTACTTCATCAGATAAAAATACGATAGCAGAATTTTGCTTGAGCTCAGAGATAAGATCTTCATAGGTCGCCTCATACGATTTTTGATGGAGTTCCAAGAAGAATTCACGAACAACCGCAAAGACGTGATCAGCATCCAAAAATGACTTTTGGTTGTAGTACGTCACTTTTTTCTCAACAGAAGCCATGAGCGCAGACAAGCGCTTACGAATCTCATCCTTAGTAATCATACTCTTTTCCCGGAAAGAGACCTTTATAACAGTTATTATCTTCACTACCTAGTGAAGCCACACATTTATAAGCGAAGTTTTCGGTCAACAACGCATGTCAGAGGGTGAGGAAACATTTGGGCAGGTAGTCATTCGATACCAACAACGATTCGCCCTTGTGCGCCAAGAAATGGCAAAAGTAGTCGTTGGGCAACAAGAAATTATCAACAACCTACTACAAGCACTCATCGCCAACGGACACGTGCTCGTGGAAGGAATCCCAGGAATCGCAAAAACGCTTACTATCAGAGCGCTCGCAGCAGTAACTGGAGCACAGTTCTCGCGTGTACAATTCACTCCTGACTTGCTACCAACAGACATCATTGGGATTACTGCGTACGAAGAAGGAAGAGGGTTTTACACCGTAAAAGGACCCATCTTCTCAAACTTTATTCTTGCTGATGAGATAAATCGTGCACCTCCAAAAGTGCAGTCAGCACTGCTTGAATCGATGCAAGAAAAACAAGTAACCATAGGAAAACAAACCTTTCCACTCCCAAACCCCTTCTTTGTCATGGCAACACAAAACCCCGTAGAAAACCTCGGAACATACCCGTTGCCAGAAGCACAAGTAGACCGCTTTTTATTCAAACTCCTCATGACATACCCCACCATGCAAGAAGAAGCTGAAGTTATGCACAGAAACATGACGCTACAAAAATTTGAGGACTACAACTTGCAACCCATACTCACTCCCGAAGAGCTTATGCAAGCACAACAAGAAGTAAAACGCGTCTATCTCGACCCAAAAATTGAGAAATACATCGTGCGCCTTGTGGACGCATCGAGAAACCCAGAAAAGTACGAGATAGAAAAAGGAAAATACCTTGAATACGGAGCGTCACCACGAAGTACGATTGCGTTGTTTATTACTGCAAAAGCACACGCATTTATTGACGGACGAGAATACGTTACCCCCAGCGACATCAAACACGTCGCATACCCCGTACTCAGGCACAGACTCATTCTCAACTATGAAGGACAAGCAGAAGGTGTGAGCTCAGACGATATTATCGAAGAACTCCTCGCAAAAGTACCCATAGTAGAAAAACGATGATCAAAGACTTCCAGCCAGAACTTCTTCCTGAAGTGCGCGAACTCATGATTAAAGCGAACAGGAACATTCTCTCGCGCACATTTACAGGAAACTGGTTGTCCACCTTTAAAGGACGAGGAATTGAGTTCTCGGACTACCGCCAGTACGAAACAGGAGATGATGCGAGCATGATTGACTGGCGCGCAAGCCTGCGAGCAAGAAAAATCCTTGTGAAAGAACTCACAGAAGAAAAAAACCTGAACGTCCTCATTGTCCTTGACGTCTCAAACAGTATGCTTTACGGATCAGGAAAATACCTCAAAGCAGAGTTTGCAGCACAAATAGCATCCAGCATCAGCTTTGGCGCTCTGCGAGCAGGAGACGCGGTAGGTCTTGTGACGTTTTCTGAAGGGATACGAACATTTATTCAACCAAACATCGGTCTCAAACAACATAATATCATGCTGAGTATCATAGCAGAAGGAAAAGAATACGGAGGAGGATTCAACCTTGATAAAACGCTTTCAGAAATCATGGGGGCGATGAAACAGCGAGGAATGCTCATTATCATTAGTGACTACATCGGAGTCTCAGAAAAATGGCATCACTACCTAGAAATTGCTCGAGGAAGATTTGAGATCGTAGGAATAAATATACGAGACCCAAGAGATAGAAGACTGCCCAAACACGCAGGAGAGTACGTGCTTGAAGATCCTTACTCAGAAAAAAAACTTATCATCGACTGCGCACAATACTACGCTCCATACAAAAAGCACGTAGAAAAAGAAGAAGAAGCAATCAAACAAGCATTCCGCATGGTACAAGGAGACGTCCTCTTACTCGAAGTTGGACAAGAAAATTATATACAAGACCTCCTCTTATTCTTTCATAAACGAGAACAAATGATACGCGCATGACCACACTCACATTTTCACACCCAGAAATGCTCTTTCTCTTCGTAGCGCTACCGCTCTTAATCATCGCGCACGCATACTTGTTTAAGTTCACGAAACGAAAAGGAATGCACTTTTCAAACTTTGAAACCCTCAAACGCGTAACAGGAAAAGAAGTAGTCACACGAAACATTCTCTTACTGCTTATTCGCTTAATCATTTTCGCACTCATCATTTTCGCACTCGCCCAACCAGTGTACTGGTACGAAGGAAATCAACGCACCACAGATTTCGTGATTGCAATAGACGCATCAGGAACCATGACGACAACCGACCTAGGGCCGATGCGCTTTGAAGTCGCAAAACAACTCGCACTAGACTTTCTTGACACACTAGACTCAGCAAACGTAGGACTGATTAGCTATGCAGGACTGATTACCATACACCACACACCCACAAACGACTTAGAAGCGGTACGGCAAAGCATTGAGCAACTCGAGCTGAAACGATTGTCAGGAACAGACCTTGCCTCAGCACTCATCACAAGCGCAAACATCTTGTCAGCGAGCGAAGAAGGAAAAGCAGTGGTATTATTTACTGACGGAGGACTGACCATCTCAGGATTCGCAACAAATCCGCTCCTGCAAGGAACGCGATACGCAGTAGAGAACAGAGTAGTGGTGCACGCCGTAGGTATAGGACAAGACCAAACAACGCTTGTAGGGTTCTTACCAGAAACATACAACCTCACCGCTCAATTTAATGAAGACAACCTACGCTACATTGCTGAGCAAACAGGAGGACAATACATACACGTATCGTCCGTGGAAGCAGCAGCAACAGCGCTCTCACAGCTCACAGCAGAAAGCCAAAGCAGACTACAAGAACAAGACCTCACATTCATCCTCATTATCATCGCTCTCGCACTCTTGTTTATCGAGTGGGGCCTTATTAACACGCGCTTTCGCATCATCCCCTAGCGCAAGACAAATAAACGTTAAGCGAGTACATGTAGTATGGTCTGGTGGTATCTTCCGGTAATTATTCTTGTGTCCTGGATAGGATCGCACATCATCAAAGAAATAGCGTATATCTATCGCTACAAAAAATTCTCATGGTACACACTGTTTTTTGAAACAGGAGGAATGCCATCCTCACACGCAGCAACAGTCTCTGCAATCACCATGGGAGTACTCATGCAAGAAGGATTCGGAGCACTCTTCTGGGCGTGTCTCGTGTTTTCAGGAGTAGTTATTCGAGACGCTATGGGCGTGCGCAAAAGCGTGTCAGATCAAGCAATATTGCTCAACAAGCTTCTTGGAAAAGCGCGTCTACACGAAAAAGTAAGCATCGTCCTTGGACACACCCCACTACAAGTCTTTGTCGGCGTCATGCTCGGCATGGGAGTCGCCATCGGCGTATGGTACGGCGCAGTGGTGTGATTTCATCGCCACGCTTATAAATGCTGGTTGTTCCCTCTCACGTATTGCCTCCGTGGCTTAGTGGTATAGCATCTGCCTTGTAAGCAGAAGGTCCCGAGTTCGAATCTCGGCGGAGGCTTTGAAATCGTAGATTTCAAATGCTTGGAAAACGTTTGGTTTTCCTCTGCTTCAAAAACAGAGTTTTTGAATGCCGAACGAACTTTGTTCGTTTACGGCTTTTTGTGGTCTATTGTGTGATTTCCGGTAATCGAAATGTAACTCCCTTCGCCGAAATTTGCAGAAGTTTAGTTCTATAATTCACACAGAATACGAATTTGTGAAGCAGCTACTTTCGGACTTACTTCTGTTATATTGATGGATGGCAAGCTGTCGCGTTCCATCTTGACAAAGTCCGAGTTTGGTCGTAAGCTCTCAACAGTCCTCAAAGGTTTATCTTTTCTATCTTCTGCTTGCACACGCACTTTCCTTTCTTTCTCGCTACAAACCAAATGTACGAAATGTATTAAAACTCCTAACGCAGACAGTTCTTTGTAAAGCTGTTCTATACTCTCTTCATCTTGTTTTTCGTGTACCCCTGTGAGTACCATACCATTTACGTTCTCCTGTGACGCTACTTGATACACAGTTGTTCGTATTGCCTTTCTCATACGCCAATAAGCCGGATCCTCTCTAGTGAAGAAGCGTGTGAGAATAGAAGTATCTGCGTGATTGTCGAACAATGCATAGCCAAGTGAGTTTGCTAATTCTTTAGCAACTGTTCGCTTACCAACAGCGGGGGCGCCATAAATGTACACGATGTTCATAGGCAATACGTTCTGTTATGAACTTTTAAATATATTGTAGTCTTGTGCATCAAATTTGGCTAAGTCCCCCGCTCGTGGCCGATGCAAAGCCTCGGCTCGGCGGAGTGTGTCTTACCTCTAAAATGAAAGACATTTTTGATAATTCTTTTATTGGCTGTCAGGGGATGTTCCACTTACTAGCTTTTCCAGTACGTAGATACCTGTTGTGGGCTCTGCTTGTCCCTGGAGAAAGCGGATTCCTGGCTGGATGTATGTTCCCTTATAGATATTGTCTCCAACTTGTCTTAACTGCGCCTGTACATCGCGATCGAACGGGTATTTTTCTATTTTTTGATCCAATAATTTCGAGAATTCTTCATATCCAGGAAGAAATGACGTGTCTGGTTTCAGGCTTTCGACTAGTTGAATTGTTTCTCCATTCTGCTCGGCATGAATGACTGCCTTCATTTCGTTGTGTAGATAATGTGCTATTCCTGAAGGAAACTCGCTATTATCTTCGGCGAGTAGCAGGAATGGTTCATACCAATTCCGGTTATCGGCTCGTTTGTATCCGCGACCAATAATATTCCTGTTCTCCTCAGTATACTGTCTAACCCAATATGAAAGCCGGATCACAGCGCTATCTGTGAGTGGGAGGCCCATAAATTGAGGCGTTTTGGGTTCTTTTTTTCGTCTCCAGAACATGAATTACGGAAGTACTGCAAGTTTTTAAAGATTCCGTATTGTTGTCACTGTACGATTGTAAATAAGATTGACTGTATTGGGGATGGGTGCGAGGGAATACGTATTTTCATGCTGGACGGAAGAATCGTGCTCTTT
>SKXU01000034.1 GCA_007128245.1 Candidatus Woesearchaeota archaeon | reverse complement strand
TACTGTGGGTGCGCGCACGCGCGCAGTTTGCGCAAACAGTCTTGATTGGGTGATGGAAGAGATTGCGAGCGGGGGACGGGCTAGGTGGATGTGTGAAGAAACGCGTATTAGAGCGGACACTACATCCCTTTACATACATGCACCGATTATTGAGACGATAGATGGTGGAGTGAGCTGTGCAGTTATTCCTACTGCTGCAAACTACTTACTCAGGAGGGCGCTTGATGACGCTTGATGCATGGATCAAAGGACTTCCAGAAGAATCATTAGTCACTGACGTACCTGAGAAGAAGAGGGTGTTACTCTCAAAGCCATATACTGTGCCTCCGTTTCAAGATTTTACTCTTGAATATTTTGGACTTGCAAACGAATATGGCCTCCATTATTCCAGGGGCGATGATGCGTTGTTTGCGCTGCCAGTTCTCGTCCCGCAAGATGGTCGATTGACGCGAGAAATCGTGTCGGATTTGATGTGGATGATACACGACCATGCATTTACTGATGAAATGCCGCCACTTGTCGGTATGCATGTGAAGAGCACGCAAGGACACATGTATGTCGAGAAAACTCCTAATAGCTTTACTGTTGAGGTGAGCATATACACATGAAATACACTGACGGATTCATGAAAGTGCAGGCGCGTCGAGAAGGTGCGGAACTGGTTGTGCGTGGAGAAATGACTCGGCCGAGCACTCGTGAAGGCGTACTGCCTGAATATGCTCTGGTAAAAAAATATCATCACAACGGAGGAGCTGTCAGAGAACTGCCTCTGGGGTTGCCGGGGAAGGGAGGAGTCACTTTTTTGTCCGGAGAGCGAGTGATGGGAAATCTTGAGGTTGCTAGCAATGGATCACAGGATTACATCAAGACGATGCTTATCGCAGAGGACGCCAAGGAAGGTATTGACCGCGTGCGAGCAGGACTGAGAGGACTCTTAGTGCCTGAGCGCTTAAACGAATGGCACCATTCAGACAATCCAGAGCTGTGGATTGGTCGGGAGAGCAGACTCTCACATCGTATTGGAGGAGTCTATTGGCTGCACAAACACTTACCCTCACAGATGCGCGAGACAGTACTTGATCTTATGCCCTTAGTTATTGAGCTGGATACACAAACACCTACAGGTCCTCAGGCGCTCACGCACGCACAACACTTGAGGGCGCGCTATAGCAAACGGTGGCTTCGACCCGGATACGCAAGCGAAGGAGTGTTCAACGGATTCCCGAGGCAAATGAATAGAGAACGACTCAGGGACTGGATTGACTGCGGGAATCGCGTGATATTTCGCACAGATGGCATAACGTGGGGAGTGGGGCCAGACCTTGAAGTGCTCGTGCATTCATCTCAGACAATGGACACTATTGCTCGCATCGCACAAGGACTCAAAACCATCACGGACAACGAGTTCTATCGCTATTCTGAGGGGATTGATTATCGTGATTAGCGATGTGTATTACGTGCAAGCATCTTCTGTTTTGTGCAAGCGCGAAAATTAGTTTATAAACACAATTCGGAACACATATAAATGATGTGATTACTCTTTAGTAATGAAAAATCGAAGTCGAAGAGAATTTGTCAAGATGGCTGGAGGAGTTGGCGTGCTGGGTTTGTTTGGAGTCTGGGGCACGCATGTGGCTTCTAAACTCTTAGATCCTATGGGTGATTACACGCCAGATCTCGGCACTCTGAATGTTGTGCTCGATAGGCACGCGCGCTTTACTGACAAAGAATATCTTGATGCGCCGCAAGCTATAGTGCATATTAGACAAACAAGAGACCCGAGGCATGAAGCACAAGCAAGACTCGAGACGGCATTGACAATTGAGGCCCTACAAGCACATTATGCAAGGATATCAAGCGATCATGAACTCGCGATATTTGATGCGAACTACAACCCACACCTCGGTGGGTGGAAAGAAGAAGCACGAGCAGGAAGATACGTGCTCCCTGGGATGGTTCATGCAGGACTTTCTGGAGGAAAAGCAGCAGCAGTACAAGGAAACCTTCCCTATCATCCCTTGTCCACGTTAGAAGACCGTGTAGGAGACTACCGGCTCAGCGTGGTTGTGGCTCGACATTTTGGGAATCGACCAATAGGGGTTCCCGTGGTAACTGCTACTCCTAACGCAATACCCGTCTCTCATGTATAGCGAAAACGTGAAAAAGGGACTGTTATACGAATAACCACATGAACAGAAGACAGTTTTTAGGAACGACAGCCACAGGCCTTGCAGCACTCCTCGTGCCCCAAAAAGCAGGCAACAGCGTGTCGCCGCCACTCGTGTTCTCGTTACGACACCCAGAAACTGATGTGAGCGTGCGCGCAGGGCACGCAGAACTCCTCGCACTACTCGCAGAGATTAAGCCGCAAGCAATCGTTGATGAGCGCTACGACGCCGACCTGCATACCATGTATGCGACCCTCATCCAAGAACCGGATGACGGTATTGTGCGAGACCGGCTCAACAGACAACTACCTGTGCTCGGAGCAGGACTCGTGTACGCAGTAACTGGCGAGATTCCGTACGGACCACTCTCTGCCTTGGACGCAGCAATCGCTCATCATAAGCGCGTCGCGGCTATCGGGCGCGTTCCCAGAAGCGCAGACTATCACACAGTCCTAGGAAAGCAACAGCACGTGCCGCGCAGACAAAGCTAGCTTGCAGGAGGAAGATACGTTACAAAAACCTCTGTTGTGCTACTCAGAAACACGCTGTACCGCACCGATAACAGGAGCGGCGCGATTGCCAAGATTCTTAAAGACTAAGGAGTGCAAAGAGGGTGTGAGAATACTCGTCCTCAACTATGAATACCCGCCAATAGGAGGTGGAGCTGCGAACGCAACAAAACACTTGGTACACGAGTGGGCCAAACAAGGACTGATCGTAGACGTGATCACAAGCTCACAAGGAGGGTACCAAGAAGAATCGCCCGTTGACGGCGTGAGGATTTTTCGCTTAGACGTCGCAAAAAAAGAGGTGCACCACTGGCGATTATCAGAGATTTTTCGATGGATGGGAGGTGCTCGCTACGAGATGCGGCGCCTTCATGAAGAACACCCATACGACATCGTGGTTGCACTGCCATCAAGCCCATGCGGATTTCTCGCATACCAACTCAACGTACCTTTTGTGCTGTGCCTTAGAGGATCAGACGTGCCAGGATTTAATCCACGCCTCAAACTCATCGACACCTTCGGAGCATGGGTGTATCGCAGACTCTGGGCGGCAGCGGACGCGGTGGTCGCAAACAGCGCAGGCCTTGCCGCACTCGCACACAAGACCAGTGATGTAGATATTGACGTCATCCCAAACGGAGTGTCGCGCCTGCCGCAGCACACGCCCACACAGACGCGCAGACCAAGACTCTTGTTTGTCGGACGACTCGTGGGACGCAAAGGACTCCAAGACGCGCTCAGCGCACTACAAGGACTGGACGCGTCACTGACAGTGGTGGGTGATGGAGTGATGCGAGAAGAACTCGAAGCGCTCGCACAAGATCTGGACGTGACGTTTCTGGGAGCGCAACCACACACACGCGTTAACGAGCTGTACGCACAACACGACGTATTCATACAAACATCGTATCACGAAGGCATGAGCAACACCATGCTCGAAGCACTCTCAGCAGGACTGCCCATGATTATGAGCTCGTGCGAAGGGTCAGAAGAAATCTTTTGTGGGAACGGAGTGCTCGTATCAGCAGGGGACGTGGACGCGATACGAGAAGCAATAATTGTTCTACAAGACCCACAGATGCGCGCAGAGTGCGCACAAAAAAGTGCTCTGCACGCACAGCAATTCACATGGGAGAGCGTTGCAGAGCAGTACCACTCACTATTTTTGCGATTATAAGACGCCAAGGCGCTCAAGCAAATAGGATTGCGCGGACTCAAGATCGCGATCATACCGAAGAGTAATTGATGAAGTATGCACATCAATTTCTCCCATGCCATGATGGGCGCGAAGACTTACGATGCTGTGCGGCTTTTGAGCAGGCATGTCGTGATAGGTGGCAGTAACGTCATCACCAAACCTCTCAGCAACAGCAAGAACTGCTCGGTGCGCAGGAATATGCAAGAGAGGACTACTGGAAGGCACACTCAACCCAAAAAAAGAATATGCTGCGCGCTGAATGCCTTTGCGAAAACGCGTAGGAAAAGGAACGTGATTTTTGAGTGCCTGAGCGATTTCATCTTGCATCTGCGCAGACGCCTGGTGGCTGATAGTGCCTGAGCGAGAAGCTATGCGATACGCAAGAGTGCCAAGCTCATCAAAGCGCTCAACCAAGAGCTCGCGCGCCTCCACAGGAACTTCATGTGCGGGTGTGCGGCAGGCATACGTCACCACTCCCGTATTGACGTGAACGAGGGTGCCAGCAAGGATGTCGCTGATTTCAGAATGATCAAGCTCTCCAGCCAGCGAGAAGTCTGTAGGTGAGAGGCGCTTTTTCGTCCAACGACCCATGTGCGGGTGCGGAGCGTTTGTGGCGTGGAGGCGTTCAGGAAGATGCATACAGGAAGAAAAACGAGCCGGTATAAGTATGTTACTCTTGTGAGGTGGAAAAACTTTAAGAAGGTGTGTGTGTTTATGGCGTTGTGAAACAGTATACGGTAATTGAAACTGAGTGACTCGGCGTGATGAAAAGCTCGAAATATATTGGGCGTATCGCTGATGATCCAGGATTTACACATACAAACCTTGGAGACTTCTACTCAACGCTTAAGCCCTCGGAACTAGAAGAGAAGCTCGGTGGGGAGCGAGAAGGCGATGTGGTGTGGGTTTCTGAAGACACAGATTTTACGTCTGTGTACGCGCGAGGCGCAACAGGAAGCTTTCGGCGTAACGCGTGATTTTACTCTGCAGTAAACACACTGCAACAACTTTATAATCTCTACCATGTTTCGTCCTCACATGACATGGAGACATCCTTCTGAGAAACCGCTCTCGGAGCTTTCGCCCAAGAAAATCACTCTTGACGACATTGGATACGCGGTTAATACCGTCATGTCGTACGGAATAAGACTAGGCGGACTAGCTCATGCAATTCATCCACTTCCTATGATTGGTAGTGATAATCACGTACGAGACGGGTTATTGTTATATGCAGCTGGCGCGGTTATCGGAATGGCTCACAGTGCAAGCTTATACGTAAGAGAAATCTATAGAAACACCCAAGATTGAGTTGATTGGGCGCTATCTTGAGCAAGCAACTTGCTAGCGATAGATGCGGCTGAGTTCGTGGTCGTAGGCTGTCTGGAATCGATTTGTGAATATGCGCAGTAGTGCTGCGCGATCAACAACTGGCTGTCCTAACAAGACGCTATCACGAGAAGGCAATATGATGTCATTTACGTGCGTTAAGAAAAGATTGCGAAAGTACTGCGCAGCCAGCTGCCTGGTGGGAAAAGCTTGTCGCATGACCTGGTCAGGAATCCTCGCAATTACTTGTAGCCCGTCAATGCGGTACTGAACAGAGAGGGTGGTGACTGCATGCTGAATCTCTGTATGTGCCGCAAGAAGTTCATGCACGACGCTGCTCTCGCGGAGTCTCTGCCGCAAAGACACATGAACCGACTGTGTCGCAGCAATTGCTCGCTCGGTGTTCACGCCAAGGAGTGCCCTGACTTGTGAGAGTACATCGCGTAACCGACGTATTTCTGATTGTACGTAGTCTTTGCGATCAAACACGCGCGTGTGTCTGCGCTGAATACCAAACGCGCCCGAGAAGAGAGGATCCACCCTTTCTAACGGGCGGTAGACTTGTACTTCTAATACGTCAAGTTCGTGTTTGCGCCACCGGTTCTCCCGGAATTCATACGGATAGTGCGCGCTTGACATGAGCGTCAGTACAGGCGATGAAGTTCTTGATCGCAGAAGGAAACAAGAGCTTCTCGAGCGCTGCTTACTGCATCTTGAGGGATTGGTTTTTTGATGGCGTCTTGAAGTTCAAACTCAAGGGTGTGTAAGCGGATGACGTCACCAAAATACGCTTCACCAAGCGCTTTGCTAGGAAAAGCCACTCGCATAACTTCATCGGAGAGCTCGCTGATGACATCATTTGTGGGAAGCCCGTGTTCTTTACTCACTGCATCCACTGCTTGAGCAAGTGATTGGTACGCGAACATTCTCTGGATATGGATGAGATGTTGTTGCGTTGAGAAGTGTGTAACGGCTTGTCGGTGCTCAGATAAGCGGTAGATTCTCGGAGAAGGAAAGGTGTTTCGCAGAGGATTCGTGTCTTCACGCTGAAGATCAAAGGTTTCATGTAATTGAGGAAAACGCTTTTCGAGATCCTGATACACAGTTTCTAGGCGTGAGAGTTCACTTCTTCGCCACTGAATCGCATGGGTTTGATCTCGATGCATGAAGATGGGACGAATAACACGTATAAATACTTTCTTACGGGAGAGTGAAGACGAGATGTAGTTGGCAGACGTTCTTTGGGGCAGATACTTGTTTGCAAGCACGATGTTGCCTCACACGTGAAAAAAGTCAGCACATTTATTGCCCGAAATGTAAAGAGATGGTTTTAAACTGTTTCTAAGTGCTATTAACTGTATTTTGAGGGATTTGTATTTATTGCCATAAATGTGAAATATTTATATACTTGCGTTCTGTAACCATGATATGAGTTATGTTGAAAAGCAACAACACGGGTCTGAAGCCCATTATTATTTTGTAAAAAAAATTTCATTTATGAAGTCTCAGCTGCTCATAAAAGAACACATAGGAAAACAGAAAATTCCTGCCGCGAAATATTTACTTGATCATCATGAGCGACTCGTCGAAAGAGAATTCGCACTTCGCAAAGAATTTCTTGAACAACTAGATATTAGTTACTCAGACCTTCCAGAACGCGTGGAACGCAAGGCTATCAAGATAGAGAACTTAATAGACGCAAAAAATATTGCTCAAGAAGTCCACATAGAGTTTGCAAAAGAATTCATATTTAACTCAAATACTATCGAAGGATCACGTATACCGCCCGAGCGCGTTAAAGAAATTATAGATACCGGAGACACGCAGCATGCCAATAAGAACGAAATTCGTGAAGTACACAACTCAATACGCGCATATAACTACTTACTAGATGGCTTTAGGTTCAATCTTGCATCAATCAAAAGACTCTACTATATACTCACAGATGGGCTTGTAAGAGAAGGAGGAGGAGCATATCCAAGAGGTTTCAAAACAGAACCAATCGTTGTCGGAAACGAGAAGACGACACCACCAGAACATGTCCAAAAAGAACTTGAAGCGCTACTAACATGGTATAAACAAAACAGAAAAACGCTCCACCCTCTGCAGCTCGCATTCACCTTCCATCAACGGTACGAAGCCATCCATCCATTCTCGGACGCAAACGGAAGAACAGGGCGGCTGCTCATGAATAAGATCTTGAGAAGCGGTAAATATCCGCCTATTATAGTATATAAGGAAAACAAGCAAGCATATTTTAATGCAATAAAAAAAGCACGAGAAGGTAATGAGAAGAAATATATGCACTTCATGCTCACTCAAGCAGACAAAAGTTATTCGTGGTTGTTAACAGTCACAGACAAATACTAAAACAAGACAGCCAAGAGAGGAGAATTGAATCGTTTATCTAATGAGGTCATAGTACGCTTCTGTGTTGCGCACAATAACTCCGTGATCTGCTATTTCGTGTGCAACAGAAGGTTTTTTGGATTGCATCATTGATATGAATTGCTCAGTGGTGAAGGAGTGTAATTCCACTTGGAACGGAAACAGTTGCGTTTTTTGTGAAAGAATTCTGGTTGTTTCTTTGTTGTCTGAAATAATGCAGAGATCAACATCTGAATGTTTTGTTGCTTGTTTTTTTGCGTGCGAACCAAATACTACTGCGACAAAGAAAGGGTTTTTCACAGATTGAACGTCCTTGATGAGCACAGGCAGTTTTAGGTTATTAGTACGAGCACGTTCTGCAGCGAATACTTCGGGGGTGAGTTGGGAGTGTACTGTGATTTGATATGAAGCACCTACTTTTTTTAAGAGTAAACTTTCTTTGAGAGCCATCACAGCAGCATACGTGTTTTTGTAGTCTGCACCAAGTGCCTTGGCGATTTCTCGAATGCTGCGAGGGGTGTATCGTTGTTGTAAGAGCAAGCACAACACCCTTATTTTCAAATTCAAACCATAACAGTATGGTAATTTATACATAAATGTTTCTACACAGAGCGTGGCAGAGAAGTCTAAGAGTAAAGTGACGTACGTGTGAGTGAATTGGCGAGCAGATATTCTTATTGTGGTTTTGCGGTACTCTTATCCACGTACTAATGAATCACAGTTCCATTCCTCAACAACGGTGATAGCGAAATGAGTTTGTATTAATTCTTTGTAGCCCCAAAAGTGTTCGTCAGCAGAAACAAGATATTTCTGTTCTGGGCTAAAGTCTCTGTATGCTGCGATGATATCGCAATCGTCGTCTTCAGGGATATTTCCTTCTCTTTTGAGTTCTTGCTCGTTGTCAATAAAAAGTGATTTTATTGTGTTATCAGATGATTTTGTGATATTAACGTATTCGTTTGAAAGACTGTTTATGAATGTTTTGAGGGCTTGAATGGTGTGTTCACGAGCCATGCTCGTTCCTATCGTGTTTGTTGTTCCAAGCAAGGAATTTGCTTGTTTTAGGATATTGCGTTCAATTGTTGAAGGAGTGAATCGATATTTTGTGTGAAGAGAAGATAACAGCCGTTGTATGGTATCATAATTTTTTGGTTGTATGCGCTGTGGTAAGCCCGGCAATGCCTGTTGGCAATTGCGCATGAATTAATTATGGTACTGTCATCAAATGCATGCTACCAACTCCTTAAGGTTAGGGTTGTGTACTGAAAAAGGATACTCTTGGGTTATTGATAATACATACTCATAAAACGCCTGTGTTTTCGTTTCGTGTATC
>SKXU01000107.1 GCA_007128245.1 Candidatus Woesearchaeota archaeon | reverse complement strand
CAAGGGTTTGCACAGACACGTCCGCAGCAAGCTTTACGCCAGAGAGATGAATGTCCAAAATAGCTTTTCTTCCTTGCGCGTCAGGCACAGGAACGTGCACAATACGATCAAAACGACCCGGTCGCAAGAGCGCAGGGTCGAGCATGTCAGGCCTGTTTGTGGCGCCAATAATTACGGTGTTTGTGAGTGCTTGCAATCCATCAATTTCTGTGAGGAGTTGATTGACGACACGCTCAGTGACGTTATTATCTCCACCTGACCCTCGTCGAGGAGCAAGAGAATCAATTTCGTCAAAGAAAATAATTGAAGGACTTGCTTGTCGAGCCTTTTCGAAGATTTGCCTGACAGCACGCTCGGACTCGCCCACCCACTGACTAAGCAATTCCGGGCCTTTGACAAGAATAAAGTTTGCTTCTGACTGGCTCGCAACTGCTTTTGCGAGAAGCGTCTTCCCGGTTCCCGGAGCGCCATACATAAGCACCCCCTTTGGTGGCTTAATGCCCATGCGCGTGAAGACCTCTCGCTTTTTGAGCGGCCACTCAACAGCTTCCACGAGCTCTTGCTGAATCTCTCCTAAGCCGCCGATATCATCCCATGTCACGTTTGGACTCTCAACAAAGACTTCTCGCATAGCGCTTGGGCGTACCGTGCGCAACGCTTCGAGGATGTCTTCGCGCGTAATTTTTAATCGCTCAAGCACCTCTGTCGGGATGGGCTCATCATCTTTGAGGTCAAGGTCAGGAAGGACTCGTCGAAGCACCGTCATTGCTGCTTCTCTAGTGAGTGCTGCAAGGTCTGCTCCAACAAAACCGTGTGTTACTTCAGCAATTGTCTCAAGCATATCCACGCGACTTTGCTGACGCGCCGCTTCGTCCACACGCGCAGTGAGGTCTTCGTAGAGGTTATCATGAATCTCAGAGAGTCCTTGTGCTGCAAGCATGTCCTGTATAGCAACAACTGCTTCTCGACTACCAAGACTGGCAAGCTTATCACCGTGCTCTTCAATTCCTGCTTCTACTTTGCTGATGGCTTGGGGTGTGAGCGCAGCTTTGACTTTCTGTATTTGCGAGAGGCGTCCAGGGTCAGAGCCTACTTTGAGCAAATGCTTTTCTGCCTCAAGCACTTTTTCGTGAAGCGCTTTTGAGAATGTTTTCGGGTGATACGCGACCAAAGGCATGTTTCTTGAGTGGATTTTTAAGATATTGAGTCGGCCTTCTTTTTGTGGGACGCCAATCTCAATTTCTCGATCAAAACGGCCTGGACGACGCAATGCTGGGTCGAGCTGATTTGGGATGTTGGTTGCGGCAATAACCACGACTTTTCCTCGGCTTTTCAGACCGTCCATGATTGCGAGGAGTTGTGCGACGACGCGACGCTCAACCTCGCCTTTACTTTCTTCACGTTTGCTGGCGATAGCGTCAATTTCGTCAATGAAAATGATGCTCGGAGCGTTCTTTTCTGCTTCCTCAAATTTCTTGCGTAAGTTTTCTTCCGACTGTCCGTAATATTTACTCATAATCTCAGGACCGTTGATGAGGTAGAAGTTACTGTTCGTTTCTGAAGCGACTGCTTTTGCGAGAAGCGTCTTTCCTGTTCCTGGAGGTCCGTGCAAGAGCACTCCTTTTGGAGGCTCAATGCCAAGGCGCTCAAAAATCTCAGGGTATTTTAGGGGGAGCTCCACCATCTCGCGCACCTTTTTGACTTCTTCTTCAAGCCCTCCGATGTCTTCATACGTGACTTCAGGAAGCTCTTTTTCTTCGACCTCAACTGCTTCAGGATTAAACTCTACCTGGGTGTTTTCTGTAATGATAACCGCTCCTTTGGGGTCTGCTTGTGCGACGATGAACTTGAGGTCTCCAAGGCCGAATGCCATGTTCTCGTCGAGCATGTTGAATACTTCATCAAAGAAGGGTGATGAGGACATGGTGCTTCTGCGTCTTCGCGTGCCGCCGAGGATGACGACGTCGCCTTTGACGACTGCGCGACCGAGGAGTCCTTGCTTGAATATTACGGGTGATGCGCGAATCATAACTCCTTTGCGTGCAGGAGCGATCACTACGCGTTTTGCTTCTTGAACTTCTGCTTTTTTTACGGTGACGAGCTCTCCTATGCTGGTTTTTGCGTTTCTGCGCAGGATGCCGTCAAGGCGGATGATGTTTAGGCCAATGTCTCCGGGGTATGCTCTGTCTGCGATCCCGACTGTTGCTCGCTCTCCATTGATTTCGACGATGTCTCCCGGACGAACGTCTATTTGGTGCATGTAGGACGAGTCGATACGTACGATTCCTTTGTTTACATCATCTTGGATTGCTTCTGCGACTTTGAGCTTGGTTTCTTTGACCATGTCTTGTGTCAGTACTTCATCACTTATAAACATTGTGTTGACTTCAAGTCAACGAAATATGTGCTGTATAGAAAATAACTCTGTGAAAAAAAAAGAAACTTATTGCTTCTCCTCAGGCTGCTGGTCTTTGACGCGCACCTTAGGCAAATTAAATGGCGGAGGCATGTTCAGCTCCTTAGCAATAATTAATGCCTCGATGTGGCAGCGATTCAAAATCGCGTTCATGACGCGCTCAAGCGTGTCAAGAGGGAGCGTCTTGTCCTTGCCCCATTGCTCAAGTACCTTCTTACTCTCTTCTTCTGAGCGCATCTCAGTGATGTTCCCAGAAAACTCCATACTTGCAATATCTGGCTCGTACAAGCAAGAAAACTCAAAGGTGTAGCGCACGCCCTTCTGGTCTGAACCTAGGTCTACTTCTTCAACCTTCGTTGGGTTGCAGGTACGGTTAATGTTGATTTTACCTCGAATAGGATTTTTTCTCTCCGCAGAGAGCTTGTTAAATTGAAAACCGATGATCGTCATTGATTTCTTCCTCCAGTGATAACGAATTCTCCCTCATTTAAAAATATTATTGTGCGATGCGCACAAACTCTGCACGCACCGCTGCCAGAACATCGGGGTCTGCAAGTGCAACCAACGTTTCTGCATTACGCGTATTTGCGTTCGCAGAAGGATTAAATGAACCAATAATTACGGTATCGTCAACAATGAACGCTTTGTGATGCATCACTCCCTGCGCAGGACGATACCGCGTGACAGAAATATTCTGGGATGCAAGCACGTGATACTGACTATGCTGGCTGCCGGCGCCCCACGCATCAAAAACGCCTTGCACATGAACGCCACGCAGATGGGCTGCTACCAACGCATCCCCTATGGGTCTGCTGGTAAACGAGAACGCAAGAAACATAATTTCTCGCTCAGCAGCATGAATGTACGAAAGCAACATCTGCTCACACCCATGCCGAGGACAAAACACGTGCTCAACAGGCAAGTCGTTTATCGTAAACGATCGTGTGTGTGCGCCCTGATTGCCTGTCTTGAGAAGTGCGTACTCAGAAGCAAAGTTTTCTGCAAGGGTCTCTGATGCGATACGAACCATGAGGTTGTCGCTGATAAGCAAGCCGAACACGGTAGGATTTGCCGAGCCAAACACGACATGCGTGTCGTTAAAACAAAACTTATGATGCATATAGCCCGCAACGCGCACAGGAGTGCCCACGCCCGCATACTGGTCTGCATCAACGAGCATGCCCTCGCGAGCCCACTGCGTGTCCACTTCATAAAACGCGCAACGCTCAAACCCAGAGAACACCTCAGGACAGGGAGGACACACAAACACCTCTATGTCGCCATACTCGGACGAGGCGCAGCTTACAAGAACGAAAAGAACGAAAAGGACGTAGCGCATGCACTCTTGTGGGGTGAGACGTTCAAAAGCGTAATTGAGAGGAAGACGAAAAGGTTACGCGCAACACGAAAAATCAGCAGACGCGCTCGAAAGATTGCTCAATACAAATATCGTTACAGCACATGCGAACGACGTGCGGGTCGCGAATATCGTACGCCCCAAGCGAGAACACGCGAGAAAACTCGCCCACAGGGCATTCATGAATACAACTTGGCGCAAGATCACGCACTGTCTTAATGTACGCTCCATTCACCCAAAACGTGCAACTACGAGGGGGCTGACGATACAAAAACACTGCGGAAACCACTGCATCATCACGAAACGGAGGAGACGTGCATGAGAGCGCAGGATCAATAAAGGACGGGCGACTTAAGGTAAATAATCCTCGCGTGACTTGAGGATTCGTTAACGTAAGCTCTTCTTGCTGGGAGAGTACTTCTTGCTGCGCAGTCTTTGCTCCTTGACTGACCACAAAAAACAATACGCTGCCCATAAGCGCAACGCTCAACCCAATAACAAACGCGAGAACCTTATAATTCATAACCCGAACAGCACGTCAGGAAACTCCTCTCCCAAACGACGCACAAACCTCACCTCAGCACTATCAGGAATAAACACGGTACACTCCTTGCCATCCTTGTGAGATAAATAGTTTTCTATCTCAGACGCGCTCACAGAGGAAAGAAGAAGAGGGGAGTACGGAATACCTTGCGTGTACTCAGCGAGCCTGCGCGCACAATGCTCTTCTTGAGAGCCGCAGATAATTCCGTCAGGCGCGTACAGAATCGTGATGCGATCCGCAAAAATCTCTTTCAGCAACAAAGTGGCTGCGCGCGTGTTTGCCGCACGGGCAGGGTCGTCACACAGTGTTACTGTGGCAAACGGAACGATGTCGCTGCGAGAGCGAACCTCACGTCGAAAACGCTTGATCATCTTCTTTGAGGGTGGGGGTGCACATAACAATGTTATTGTTTTTCTTGTAACATAGTAAAAACCGGAAACTATTTAAGAGTGAAAACATCTACACCTGTACTCACCTCTTTTCCTGAGGCACGGCCCAACACAAAGAATCTCTTTTGCGGGCCTGCCCCGGGTTTTTTCTCATCGCCTACGACGATACAGCTCCGCAAGCATAATGCCTGCAACAAGTCCTGTAAGAAGGCCTGAGAGCAACAGGAAGAGACGATCCGTATCCACGGAAAACGAGCGCTGCTCAGCAGGAAAATGAATGGCTAACCCTGCCATCTCCATCGCAAGCTCAGCATACAAGTTCGCACTAAACGGGTTTTCAAGATCCTGCGCATACTCAAAATACGCAAACGCAATAATAGGAAAACTATTCTGGACGCTTAAGCGAGCAATGTTCTGCTCCGCCTTGGCAAGTCTTCGCTCAACACTCTGACTCACGTTACCGCCATACAGCGCAGAAATCACCGAATCAGCCTGTGCCTTAGCTTTTGCAGCAGTAAACGTGCATAACGCCCACTCTTGCTGGCGCTGATACTCCATCGCATTACTCACTTCTTGCTGGGTTCCCTCAAGGGTTTCACCAAGGATGAAACGCACATAATTTAGCCGCTCTTCCGCCTCTCCTGTTTTGGTTAAACAACTATGGCGCAACTGATCATCAGTGACCTCGACCTCGCGCGAGGGGACGACGCCCATAAACGAATTCCACGTCACCGCACTCGTAAACCGCTCAAGCGCATACGCGAGCCGGTCAGGAGGGATGTCATGAATATCGATTCGCCGCAAGGTGTTGCTGGCATCAAGTAACCGCTCACGCACAATCATAAACACCTCAAGATCTGCAACAGTTGAGAACTCACGAGAAAGCGTCTGATCAAACGCCTCAATATCAGTATCGAGCGTGCGATAGATGCGACGCAACTCAGCCTGCGAGAAATTCGCGAACTGCTCAGAGCGCAAATCAAGATTCGCACCAAAACAAAAGCTTGCCGCCGTGTAGTAGCGTCCACGAGCAGCCATGGCAGACGCATCAAGTAGGCGCTGCTGCGTGGCATTAGAAACACCGTCCATCACCCCAGCAATCTGCTGCGCCCGCGTACACAATGTGTCCATGACTTCACGCATCTGATCAGTATACTCTTGCGGAACACTGATTTCTATCGGAGCAGGACGCACATCACGACCAGTAAAATACCAGATTGCCTCCTCGATATCAGAGACTGCAACCACCTCAATACCCTCTACGCGAAACAGCGGGTCGTACTGGTCTTGCGGGATGAGCACACGAGCAAACCCTGCTTCTCGCGCAGCCAAAATCTTTTGGTTTGTGCCGCCCACAGGACCGATGAGGCCGCCGGAATTAATCGTGCCTGTCATGACAGTGTCTGTGCGCAGCAGTATGCCTTCAAGCACGGCATAGGTGAGCACGGTCATCGCAGCGCCCGCTGAAGGACCTGCCACGACTGAGGACTGGGTGCGAATCACATAAAAAAAATCTCTGTTCTGACAACTTCGTGAGGCGAGCTGACAGGCGTACTCGCGCGCAAACCGCGTAGACATCTGTGTGTCTACTTGTGTGAGGGGAAAACTGTCAATAAACGTCGAACCCTGTCCAGGTCGTGTTTGCAACTGAATCTGCGCAACGCCGCCACGAGAATCATTTGCTTGCGAAACAGTCAATACATGAATGGTATCTGATGAAGCACTTACTACTGACGCAAACAGCGCCACGACAAGCACAGCAATCCACACAAACCTCATATGAGTGCGAGGGACTTATTCCTTATAACAGTATTCCTTTACTTGCCTTGACTTGGGACGGCTGAATGGGGGGCGTCAAAGGTTTTTTTTTTATGGTGTCTGCGGGGTTACTTGGGAGCTGCACTGAGGATGGTGTGTACTGTTTCGTCAAAATCAGGTACGAGCGCGATGAGGTTTTTTAGTTCTGCGTTCCAAAGGTCTTTTTTTTGCTCAAGTGCCAGCGCAAGATCTTGTTTTGTGTATGTTTTCTTGTAATACGATAATTTTTTGTTGATGAGCGATCGGTGTAGGGGGGTATTTTTTGCTATGAGATACTCTGCATCATAGACGTCTCTTGCTTTGTTTCGTGTAAGAATTGCACGTATTTTTTCTGCGAGTATTTCTTGAGCGGTCATTGTTTGCACATAGAATGTGGGGGTGTCGCTGTAGGGGTGTAGTATTCGTGTTGTCGTTGCAGGTTGCTGTATTGCCTCTCGCGTGCTTATGTCAATTTCTACTTTACTTGTTGTTTGCTGCGTTCCGTCATAGAGGGGACCTTGGTAGCGAATGAGAAACGATTCGGAGACAGGAGTTGTTTCCTGATGCGTTACTTGCATCGTAATGTCTTGTTGAGTAAGAAACGCTTTGAGCTGCTCAATGACTGCTTGCACATCTATGCAGGTTGTTGCTGTGAAATCAAGGTCTTCAGAGAATCGTGGAAGGCCATGACAAATCATTAGGCTGGTGCCTCCCTTGAAGATGAGTTTTTCAGGGAGAAGACGTGAGATTGCGTGAAGGGTTTTTATGTGTAGATAATTCTTTTCGGTCTGGCCAAGATTGAGTCCGAGCTGTGTTGCAAAAGTCCGAAGCTCTTGTTTGTTAATCATTGATAATGAGTCTCCATTTGCTATCAGTATGGCCTTTTCTTGGGAGGTTCTGATGTAGTTTCGGGTATGTCTTACTTTGTTGTATTTCGTCGCTGAACGCAGCATGAATGTCTTGGCTGCGCAAGATATACCCCACTCGTTTTGTGAGTGAAAGATTGTTTATGGTTTTGAGATACTCAATTATGGTGGCTGTGCTGAGCGGTTCGCTGATGAGCTGTTGCAACTCATCTGTTGAATAATGATGTTGAACGAGGTCTAAGAGCAGTTTCTCTTTTGTTGCGATGAATAGGTCAAACCCTTGGATGCTTGTTCTTGTGAAGCCAAAAAACTGTTTTTGCGTAATGAATGTGATGTCTTTGAGAGGTTGTTTTCTGGTTTTGATCATGACTTGGGCTTTGAGCGGTATTTGATTTGTGAGTTGATAGAAATGCAGTGCACTTCGCAAAGAAAGATAGCTTGGGGTGACCAGGACGGTGGCGTAGACGAGGGGGTTTTCGTGCACAGTGTACTTTCCCTTCTCGATTTTCTTCAGTGATGTCTTCCGTGACACTGTGACTTCTGGATGCGGAACATTCTCAAATGCCTTGAGCATTTTTGTGGTGAAGAACGGATATTTTTCCAGATTCATATGAGAGTACAGTCATTTGTCTTTATATTTGTTACTGAACTTAACATTTTTGTTAAGTTGAATGACAGAAAAAAAGATTTCAGTTGTTGTTTTGCTGTGTTGCAACGCGAGGAATCTTCGTCATTCCTATTTATTAGTTACTATTGAGTAAGTACTTTCAGAAGTTTTATATAGTGTTGTTGGTTGTTTCTTGGTATGAATCGTTGGATGCGTAGTGTTGTGGCTCCTTTTTCTTTAGTTGTTGCTGTTGCTTCTTGTGATGGTTCTTCTACTGAGCCTACTCCTTCTCCTGCTCCTCCTGTTATTTCTGGTTCTTTGTCTGGTTCTGAGGTGTTTTTTGGTGAGGAGGGGTCTTTTTCGGGTGAGTTTTTTGCTTCTCCTGGTGTTGTTGATAGTGTTGTTGTTGGTGGTCGTTCGTCTCTTGGTGGTGTTGTTTCTGGTGTGACTTCTCCTTTGGCTGATGATGCTGAGGTTGTTGCTCGGGTGTTTGCGAGTAATGATGGTGTTGGGGTTAGTCGTGAGTATTCTGCTTTGGTTCGTGTTCTTTCTTCTGTTGGTGATGTTGTTGCTGATGTGTCTTCTGCTGTGCGTTTTGATCGTCCTGTGTCTTATGCTGTTTCTTCTTTGGATGCTTTTGCGGGTGTTTTTGCTCTTGATAGTGCTGTTGTTTCTCTTGGTGATGTGCGTCGTGTGTATTCTTCTTTGCCTGTTTCTGGTGAGTTTTCTCATGGTGTTGTTGATGAGCGTGTGTCTGTGGATGTTTCTGTGTTTGGTTCTTTGGAGAATAATGGTTTGAGCAAGTCTGTTGTTCGTCGGAATTCGTATGCTGTTGATGTTGGTCCTGAGTTGGCTACTGTTGTTTTTGATATGAAGACGTTTTTTGATGAGGACGTTCATGATGGTGTTTCTTTGCGTGTGCGTAATTTGGTTACTGGTGAGGAGTCTTTGTATTCTTCTGAGGGTGGTCGTGTTGCTTTTGAGACTGTTGCTGGTGATTTGGATGTGACTCCTGTTGCTATTGATGATCGTTTTTTT
>SKXU01000016.1 GCA_007128245.1 Candidatus Woesearchaeota archaeon | reverse complement strand
TGTGGAAAAGTTCTTTAATCTCGCTGTATAACTCGTACTCATCTCTCACTGGCAGTGTGCTTTGTTTGATCATAAATCACCCTCGCCAGTGAGGGTTTTTATTCTTTTCCGGACAAAGCCACAAGAACAGCAACGCTTAAAAACAGCTTGTCATTCTCAACTCGTAATGGTACGCAACCAATCACGATCAAACAGAAAACCAAGCGGTGCGCGCTACAAACGACTCATCGTACGGCGACAGCATCAATCAGGTGGCCTTGCAGCGCACACACGTATCGGCGCAAAGAGGGTGAGGAAGATTCGAACGATTGGCGGAAACCACAAAACGCAACTTCTCGCAGATAACACTGCGTCAGTCGTTGATAGCAATGGCAAACACCACAAAGCCACCATTCTTTCTGTAAAAGAAAACCCTGCGAACAGACACTTTGTGAGGCGAAACATCCTTACTAAAGGAACCCTGCTGGAAACCGACAAAGGACTGGCAAAAGTAACAAACCGACCTGGACAAGACGGAATTATCCACGCAAAGCTCCAATAAGGTTTTTATACACACACAAACGCAACACACACGTGAGAATACTCCTACTCGTGTTGGCTGTGCTTAGCATTGCCGCAAACATCACAGACTACGAAGTTGGTGACCGCTTTAGCGTTGACGAAACAGAATTCTACGTAGAACTCACCCTAGAAGACCGATCAGTCATCAACATAAACAATAACCCGCGTATCTGGCGCACAGACGACTGTCACACCACGTCACTGCACTTTGTGTGCTTAGTAGAGAGCACAAACACTTCCGCACGTATACGCACAGACCCAGTAAACCTGTCGTACTCGCTACGAAGAGGAATTCCTGAGCAAGTACGCATAGGAGAGCCCTTCAGAGTAGAAATTACCATTATCAACCACGCAAATCACGACAGAGTATTTCATCTCCAAGAAGAAACAGCTGCGCAAATACGCCGACCGACCGGATTCCAAGAAAACCTCTCCTGGACCGGAACGATTCGCGCAGAGAGCAGCAGAACACTATCATACACCGCAATCATACATGAACCCACAAGATTTCACGCAACAGTCTCTGAACCGTACGAACAAAACAACACCGCAGTTGTCGAAGTAGAAGACTTTATCGCCACAGACGCGACACACGTGCCGCAAACCACCGCAGATAGCGCGTATCCCTTTCGTATGCGCATCCAGCGAGAACAAGACGCTGAGCTTTTCGTTCAAGTTCACGCGCCACAACTTACCATCCACGACCGACGCAACCTTAACGCCCAACTCGCGCGAACCTTTATGGAGAATGAAACGGCAGAGTTTGCGTTTAACTACAGCGCCGCTCGAGGAGTGCGAACAAACATCACCGTGACAATTACTGCCATCACAGAACATGGCGAGAGCACACGAACAAAAAACTACCCAGTTATTGACTCATTTGCACCCTTACAATTTATTCATGACTATCACGACGCACAACTTCCTGTCAGGCAAGAACACGCGCTGCGCATTACCGTGCTGAATCCAAATAACGAGAGTGTGAGCGCAAAACTCACCGCTAAAAGCATACTTATAGATGAAGAAGTAACACTTACCATACCCGCTCAAGATACCATCATGCACACGCTAAGAATATTCTCTAACCGCTCAGGAAACGACTACACCATATCGCTAGCACTCACCTATGAAGATATCAATGGAGTTACTACCACAACACGTGATCAACTGCGCATCCTGAGCACTCCACCACCCACGCCGCCAAGCACGCAAGAAGAGGCCGTGCAAGCAGAACCCACACTACGCCTTGCTGCGCAGCAAACAAGCAGCGGATACCAATTACTCATCACGCCACAAGACTTTACTCATGCCACGGGTCAGCTCATCATACGACAGTTCTCAGATATCCTCTACAACGAAACCATCCCGCTAAACGCAACGCATACAGTGGCAGTAAACACGCACGGAACCTACACCGCGACCCTGAGTACTGCAGAACTCAACCTCACCACTGAACACATCATACAAGCACCAAGGCAAGAACCTGAGGAGCAAGAAACCCAAGAGGCACACACCTCGTTTGTTCTTATGAGCCTGCTTATTCTTTTTGGATTCATTCTCGTACTCATCCTTGCGCGCATCGCGTATGTACACAGAAGAGCCGAGCACTTGCGAGAGCTCTACGTGCACACAGCTGCGTTTATGAGTTCGTTTACCCCACAAACAGCTGCAGATCAAGAAAAACTTGCAGAACTCCAGCAAGAGCTTGAGCGCATTCAACAAGAACTCGGCCAACATAACTATTAAAAAGCAGCGTGCGCATAGCACGTATATGAACATGAAGTTCTGGAAAAAAGAGGATGACCCATTCGCAGATTTAGGAGCAGATTTCTCCACTGATTTTGAAACGCCACAAACAGACTTCACCCCTCAACCAACCCCGGATTTCCCAGGACTAAATCCAGAGAGTCCTCCGCCAGGAACCTCGTTTGTCCCACAAGACCAGCCAAAAGAGTCTAATAACCTGCAATATGACGTGATTATCGCCCGGCTTGACGGGATTAAAGCACAACTAGACGTACTCACCCATCGACTCGAGCAACTCGAAAAGCTACAGAAAAGCCCGAAAGAAGCTACGCGCGGGCCGTGGTATACGAAATAGACATGAAAAAGACAGTAGCAATCACTATCGCAACAATCGCCTTTGTACTTGACCAAGCACTAAAAATCGGTTCAACACAACTACAAACGCCCATAGGAATATACACGCACACCATCAACTCAGGCATTACCTTCGGATTTCTTCCAGGAGCAAATGTTGCTATGGTGCTCATTAGCGTGGCAGCGCTTGCCCTGCTCGTATACGCAAGTCAGCAAGAAACAGGTCTTGCGTATTTCTCATTAGCCCTCATCACTGCGGGAGTGGCTTCAAACGGAATAGACAGAGTGGTGCACGGAGGAGTCATCGACTATATCCGCATAGGCACATTTCCCATTTTTAATATCGCAGACACAGTTATTATCTGCGGCGTGGCACTCCTTATCGGTCTTGAAGTAGAAAAACGGTTTCAGAAATCGTCTAAATCATCAAGGTCATCAAGGTAACCATTGGAGCGAAGCCACGATGCTTGATGCGGACGGTATTTGAAGATAATATCTCCTTTCTCGTCACCACCAAACTCCCACGGCTCAACAAGCACAACGTCACCCTCGCGCACCCACAATCGCCTCTTGAGACGACCAGGTATGCGACAGACGCGCTCAAAACCATCAATGCAGCGCACTCTACAACGAGAGCCGCCAAGGCGCTGAGCAAGCAGCCCAAGGACTTCCCCTTCGCGAGGGACGCGCACACGAGTTGTTTCTTCTTCCATATATAAACGAGCAGAGCCCCGCTTATAAAGTTGTCGCTACGAGCCTATCTCGCGCGCCACAAGCACAAGATCAAGCACATCAACAACCCCATCCTCATTCACATCAGCACGAAAAACAAAATCAGGATGAGAAGGAGAGCGACCAAGATTAGCAACCACCACTAAAAGATCAGACACATCAACCACACCATCACCATCAACATCCGCGCGCCGCTCAGCACGAGAAGCAGAACACAAAACACCCCCGCAAGTCCAAGAAACACTCTCACCAACAGCAGGAAAACTCGGTTGAGAAGAAACAGCACCAGAAGAACAATACGAACTACCAGAAGGCCAAGAAACCACATCAGCAGCAAACGAAGACGCACGAGAACCACACACCCCAACAACAGGTTCCTCAGCAAAGCGACCACACAAGTGACCAACACAATCAGTCACTCCCTCATACCCAGCCGCAACAGCAGCGCCAGAAGGCACACCACCAACGCGACCAAAGGACGAGCACATACTCCCAGGAACGAGACGATACCAGTCAGTATCAATGAAATCACACTCAGCCTCAACGCTGTGCGCATCAAAACCATACACACTTCTCCACTCCGCAAACGAGTCCACCTCGACATACCACTGCTCAATCCACGCATAATATCGCTCAGGAGTATAGATGTTGTGATCAATAAACATACTTGGAGAAAAAGGATTTGTAGCGTAGCCAGTACGCATGTTTGCATGCTGCATCTGATGAAAGATATTATTGTATATCGTCCCTTGCTGTCCACCAGAACTCGCAACCCAACCCGCCTCGCAACCAACAACGGTATTGTGCGCCATCACCCCAGGACCTGGCCCAAGCTGAAACCCCCCTGTAGAACCCGATTCTCTGCACACAATAAGATTGCCAATGACATCCACCTCATTGCCAAACGCACCACCCATAGTATCCCGAAGAACATTATACCGGAACACAGTCCCATAGGAGTGGCGCTTATCAATGTACCCACCCCAACCACCAGGAGAATGATAGCGCTCCATAGTATTATACTCAATAATCAAATCTAACTGCTTAATAGAATACATAAACGCCTGCGTAGCTTGGTGATACGGCAAAGTGGGGACGTCCATAAAATGATTGTGACGAACAATGCTCCCACGCGTAATTAACACATCGTTTTCATCTCTTCGACCACCAATTTTTACTAATGCAAAATTTCCATCGGTACCTTGACCCCGAAAAAACGTGTTGTTCTCAATGAGAGTAACGCCCAAAACATTTAAACCACCAATGACAGTAAGGTTGTGTACATGAATATAATCCCAGCGAAGATTTAGCGCAGGAATCTCACACCATTCAGTAACAGAAGTTGAGCAACTGGCGATTACCGCACGATGACCAGGGGCCGATCGAATAGTGGTCCACTCAGTAGGCCAAGGGTGTGTTTGCATAAAAAAACCTGGATCCCAATAAATACCTGTAGATTCATCAAGGTCGCCCAGATTATTCGTGATATACGGACCAGCACCCTCCTTAATCATGACCGTATCACCTGTGGAAACTGCTCGCAAGGCGTCGTGCAAGTCATTAAAGGGACCGTTCGAACCGCACACCTCAGTGTTTCCATTGCCATTTTCTGCACAAGAATTATCCACCCAAATAGTCCGCGCAGAAACGAGAGGAAACAGCAACAACATACATAACATACACACGAGCAGTCTTGTCCTCATGAGCAACTTACACAAAACACAGTATAAAAACATATATATGAAAAGCAACACACATAAAAAGAGCCACTCGCTCACACAGCATATGAAAACCATCCACATTGTGTTCATCGCTCTTGGCGTATTTGTAGGAGTATTCGCACTAACGCTTATCCTCGCCCCACTTGCACAAAGCAGCACGCCAAGCGCACAAAACGTCGCAGTCATCCCAATATCTGGAGCAATCACGCTCGCAGGCAGCAGCGACTTTTTCAGTCCGCAAACAGCATCAGCAACAGATATCGTGCGATTTATTGAGCAAGCAGATGAGACGCGAGGAATACGAATGATCGTGCTAGAGATTAACAGCCCAGGAGGGTCAGCGGTCGCGTCAGAAGAAATCGCAGCAGCAATTCGCCGAGCAGAAAAACCAACAGTCGCCTGGATTCGAGAAGTAGGCGCTTCAGGAGCGTATTGGATTGCGTCACAAACAGATTATGTTATCGCAAACCCGATGAGCATCACAGGATCAGTGGGCGTTATTGCATCATATCTTGAGTTCTCAGAATTCCTTGCTCGCTACAACGTATCATACGAGCAACTCACGGCAGGAGAAAATAAAGACGTAGGCAGTCCGTTTGTACGCATGACAGATGAGCAACGATCAATGCTACAAGCGCAACTTGATAGCATTCACGACTACTTCGTTGAGGACGTCGCACGAGGACGAGCGCTCGATGAAAACCAAACCGCGCAAGTACGCACAGGAATGTTCTTTTTAGGAACACAAGCACGCGATCTGGGACTCGTTGATGAACTTGGCGGAAGATACGAAGTAGAAGCATATCTTGAAGAACAACTAGGAACGACTCCTCGCTATCGACGCTTTGAGCGGCAAAGAGGATTCTTTGAGCAACTCGCAGGAGTGTTGCACCCAGGAATACCAGTCGGGGTGCGGGTGACGAGTTAATGAAACCCATGCGTGTTGAGCACGTCCACGTCTATCGCATCGCTGACGTAACGCTCCCACAAGACTTACTTGATGCGCTTCCTGAGCACATCGCACTCTTTACGCCCGCACAATGGGTTGACAAGCTGCCATCAATCAAGCAACAACTTGAGGATGCGGGAAAGCGCGTTGAGCTTTACCGAGCACGTCACACAAGCAGCCCAGGACAAATCCTTGGATGCAGCATACAGACCTGGGGAGACGTCGACGCGTTCTTGTACGTCGGAGAAGGAGAGTTTCATCCAAAAGCACTCTTGTTTAAGAACGCACAGCCCGTGTATCGCTACGAGCCACTCCTTGAGACATGGGACATCTTTCCAAAAGAAGAAATAGAAAAAATTATGCGCCAGCACAAAGGAGCGCTACTGAAATTCTTACACGCACACACAATAGGAGTGCTTACCACAACCAAAAGCGGACAAAAAGACGGAAAAGCTATTGAGCACTTGCGAGAAAAATATCCTGACAAAGACTTCGTACACTTTCTTGTGAACACCGTAGACTGGGAAGGACTCAACGATTTCCCATTCGTGCAAGTATGGGTGAACACCGGCTGTCCACGCATAGGACTTGACGATTACAACAAAGTAGACAAACCCATCTTAAACGCAGAACACCTTCTAGAAGGAATACACAGTTTCTAAAGCAAGTCACTTATGCGATTGCGTACACGCGAGCGCACAGAATCATTACTTGCCTCCTTCAAATCAAAGCACACTCTTCGCACCGCAGGCAAGCAAGCCTTAAGCGGACGATAAAATATTTGGTCAGGACTTAATATATGAGTGGGAATGTGCTCTCGAAAACCCGCTCTCAGCAAGTGTTCCTCAACGAAATAGTTGCTATTCACACCCACAACCACCCCTGCAGGCACGAGCGGATCATCAAATAAATGAGGGTGAACATATGCTTTGAGATGAGCAAGAGAGGCACGATACACCCCCACGGTAGAATCAAACGAAAAGCGTACAGGAAGGTCTTCTCGCAACAGTAGCGCGTCCCAACGTTGAGTCATACAACAAAGAAGTAAATGCACACATAAAAAACGTACGGCGTACAAGGAAGATTTCCCGACCAGCATCAGTATGAAAGTGCACTAAAGAACAACATAGTTGCGCTACGCTCGTCGCCAATACACTGCTGAACGCACAGCAGAAGAAAACTCTCGAATTCCGTGCTCTAATTCAGAGCTAGTCTGAGCAGAGTGCACATACACTGGTTCATCACCCACGGATAACCGAGGCGCAAACCCTCCCTCAACGAGACAAGTTCTAAAATCGTGCATCTCTCGCTCAGCATAGAACCGAGCGTTGGTATCAGCAAGAACCTGTACTACAAGCGCTGGAAACTGTCTTGCACGAGCACGCAAGTCTGGAACGAAAAGCAAGTGAGGGCGGATAGCAAGTTTTTGCTGGAGCATATCAGGAATACTGAACGCATATCGACCATCATCTATTGGACGCGACTGTAGCTGCGCATCGCTCGCCAAACTGCTGATGATACCTACATCGTAGTCTGCGACAATCAGATTGTTCATGAACCAAAAAACATACACATCATATAAAAAACGTTGTGCTTACCGTGAAGAATCAGCCGTTCGCTCAAGATCAATCTTTTTCTGAATAGCTTGGGACTGGTTTGAGCCAGCAGCTGCCGCAAGAATTTCTTCAGCAAGTGCCTGAGCAGTAGCTTTTTTCTTGTTAAACGCCCTGTGATACGCGCTTTGCGCCATTTGGCGAAGGACGATGTCAACGCGGCGTTGAGGCGCGCACTCAACTGCTTTAGGGTAGCGAGCACCGCCGTATTCAATATTAATGATTTCTTCGCGAGGAGCAGCTGTTTCGATAGCGTCAACAAGAACAGCAACAGGATTTTTCTTCGTTTTCTCCTCGATAATAGTGAGTGCATCAAACACGATACCATACACCGTTTGTGCACGACCAGTGTTGTGACCAGAAGAGATCGTGTGTTTTTTCCCTTTGTGCCCAACAACCATCATTTTGTTGATAAGTCGCTCGACAATAAAGGATTTTGACTTGTGAAACCGGTTTCCTGCGTAGCGAGCACCGGTTTTTGGCACGATGCGCGGCTCAAGGTTAATATATGCAACCAGACCAGGGTCAGTCACAGAAATACCTGTTGTATCCCATTTGTTAAACGCCAATACAGTTGCTGCTTTGTCTGCCATTATTTTCTTGCCTTCTCAATCCGACCACTTCTGAGTGCTTGGAGAGATTGATCATTTACTTTGATAACTTGCCAGCGAATACCAGAGAGGTCTCCTTTAGAGCGTCCCATCTTTCCGCCGATACGCTCAATCATGACTTCATCGTGTTCATCAACGAGCTTTACCGCGCCATCACCAGGAAGAAACGCAGTTACTTGCTTACCGTTTTTGATAAGTTGTACGCGCACACACTTTCTCATAGCAGAGTTTGGTTGCTTTGCTTCAATCTGCACTTTCTCAAGCACAATAGCGCTTGCTTGCGCAGCACCTTCAAGCGGGTCTGCTTTTTTAAGAAGACCATACTTGCGCTTTACAAACCATTTGCTGGACTCTTGGCTTTGCGCCCGGCGGCTTTTGAGTTTGGTGGCGGCGTTCAAGCCGCTTGCTTTCTTTCCCATTATCTTGCGTGAATGATAAGGTGTTTTTAAACGTTGCTGTTCAGTATTTTATCTTGACATGCACAGAGACGCAACTAAATTTAAACTACTTATGAGTAGTTACTTTTAGATATGTTTATATATGACATGAACGTACACCCCAGCATGACAGTCATTATATCCTCAGCCAACGCCATTGAAGGGGTTTTGCTCAGCGATCGACAGGCAACGATGGGTTGGCGTCAAGCCAATAGTTCAGAAAAAGCACGCGTATTCAAAAGAGACACCTACCATGGAGCACTAGCAGGAGCAGGAAGTGCTAATAGCACCACATACGCTCGAAAGCAACTACAACGCCTTGTAGACACGGAGCCATCACTTCCACAATTTGTGAGCACACTCCAAGGGAGACTCAGAGAACTGTCAATTGAAGTTACTAACAACCATATC
>SKXU01000023.1 GCA_007128245.1 Candidatus Woesearchaeota archaeon | reverse complement strand
TCAGCGCGTCCTTCAACACAGATTATTTCTTCATCATGATCAATATCCGGACCTGCTGGGAGCTTGTCTTCTCCGTACGCAGTGATTTCCATGACACGGACAGAATCAGAAACCTCATTTGAGAGCTCGCCGCTGTCAGGCAAGACATTATCTTGAAGACGCTTTAAGAGTTCTTTAGCACGATTAATGACTTGTTGTCGTTTTGCGATACGCTCATCTTCGATATCTGTGATAACAATGTGCGCTTGGCACGGGCCGATACGCTCGATAATTTCTAAAGCTCCCGCAACAATAGCTGTTTCTGCTTTGTCCAGACTTGAGGGAATCGTGATAGTTCCTGCAGTTTTCCCGTCTTTTGAGTCAACAATAACTTCAATGCGACCAATCCGGCCTGAACGCTGAAGCTCTCGTAGCTCAAGATCAGCTCCGAGAAGTCCTTCTATTTGCCCAAAAATTGCTCCTACGACGTCTGGGCGGTCGACGACGCCGTCAATCTCGATGTTTGCTCGAATAATGTACTTTGATGATGCTTGACTGATTTTTGCCATTGGTGGTATCTCCTTGTTTTACCATCAAGACGCATTGCGCGGCAGACTGGCTGCCAGAAACCTCTTTGTTTCACTAAAGACCTAGTGGGTTTTGTGAGCGTAAGTGTTTTCTGTGATGCGCGCAGTGCGCGGTGATGTGTGATGTGAGGATGGTGACGCCCTCGCTACTAACTCCCGCCTTCATAGCATAGATGGTATCATCGTGAGCTCGTACGGGTACTCTCGCGGAGGGCTGACCCGCTTGGTGGTGGCTCGCATTCCCAGCTTGCGGTTACCCGGTTGCTCGTGCAAGGACCTTATCCAAGCGCCTAGGATGAGGTAGGCTTTGAAAATATATAAACATATCGCTGGGCTTATAAACACAAGAATAAAAGATGTGATGAAGTAATACTGCTCTTTGCCTCACGCACACAACTAACAGACCTACGAGATGCCACGACCAATAGTAACGTATGGATGTGGACGCCTCACAGATAGGAAAAAGTAACGAACACGCTACAAAAGAGACATACACATATAATCGTGCACGCGTTACTAAAATGCATGGAGCGCATCGTGTTTGTAGAACTGCAAGAGAGCAACCCCTGCGCTCAACAAGATATTGCTCGCGCGCTAGCCTTTCTTGATGAACACAACATTCAAAGAAAAAAAGGACTCTACACAACCGCAATATACCATGTCGCGCGTGCAGGCAACCGAATCGTAGGAGTGGGATCGCTATTGCTCAAGCCCACACAAGAGTATCAACACAAACTTTGTGTGAGCACGCATGTACAACCAAGTAACATAGGTGTTTTTGGTGCGCTAGCAGTAGATAAGGCGTATCGTAAAGACAAGGTTCAGCCAGCAATAAGTGGTACGCTTATCGATAGACGCATTACCAGCACCTGGCATGCCGGACTAGAGCTCATCATTGTACAAGCAAGACACAGCAAGCTAGGCGAGCCGAGTTCCCAGCCCATCTATCGCCATGATCCCCGATTTTCAGAAGTCGTATCGCATCTAGGAAGCCGAGGGTACAACACAACAGTGTATTACACCACTCCAGCCCTCTGCGGACATGGACACAATCCAAGCACAGAAGCGGCAGTAGAGCAAGGCGCGTGAACTACGTATCTTCGAAGTATTTAAACAGCCAACCAAGAAATTCTTTTTGCATATGATAATATTGGGTGATGATATCAATATTCACGATTTCCTCGCGGCCATCAATAACTGTTCTGAGCGTGACATGACGCCTAAACTCTTGCTCACGCTCAGGATTTGATCGGTGAAGTTTGCGCAGAAGCAAATATAACTCTACATTGTCTTTGATGATATCCTCATCATACGCTTCAAGCACCATACTCGCCTTGACCAGCGGTGCTTGCGCGAGCTCTTCAAAACGTCCTTGCTCTACTTGGTATTGTAAGAGCGCATTCCACATCTCCTCATACCCATCAATCATACGACTGATGATATTAAGAAGAACATCAACCGTGCGAGTGTACTTGAGAGACACATAGACTTGGTGGTCTACGCGTTTCATCTCACTGACGGCATCATCAAGATAATCGAATACTTCACTCATAGTCGGGATAAAAAGGACTTGGTTCTTTCTATATATGTCTTTGTCTTCTCAGGACTGATTTTGTGCAATGTAAAATCATTATCAGCAATAATAAAGTCCGCTCTGCGACGAAACTCGGTGGGCGCATGTTTGTGTTGGTCTAAGAGTTCTTGTAATTCACTGATCATCATGAAATCAACAGGATTAATAGTTAAGTCACGGGACAAATGCAGTTTAAACGCAGTGAGCTTGCCGTTGAGCGTGGTAGAGTACGCAGGAATCTTTTTTTGCTCGCGAGCAATCTCAAGGCGCTCAGTGATACCCTCTTCGATGGCATCAAGCAAGTTTTGCAAGACAGAAACAAGAATCTTAGGATCTTGAAGAGAAGGATAGGATTGTGTGAAGAGATGTTCAGCGATAGCAAGGTGGCGAGAGCGCATACGAGAACGAGTGCGCACGCATTTAACTCATTTTCGTATCTGCAGGCAAAGACATAAGAACGTACACGCATCAAGCAAGAGCATGAAACGAAGAGTTATCGAACTCTCAGGAAGTCCTCTTGAGCGAGGAATACAACACGGAAGTGCTCTTGCGCGAGAGATCAAGGAGTGCATCATGTTTTATTGCCGCGTGTTTCATATGACTGAAGAAGAACTTGCACAAAACGGAGCCATGTTTAAAGGGACAATTTCTGCGTGGAACACAGCGTACGCAACAGAAATAGAAGGGATCGCAACTGGAGCAGAAGTCGACCCTCGCCTCATCTATGCAATCAATGCACGCTCAGAAATTCGTAGCTTCTCAGATGAATGCACAGCTATTAGTTTTCCCCACATACCTCTGGGCGCACAAACATGGGACTGGGGAATAGGGCAAGAAGAACTGTTTCAAGTAGTACGCATCACGTACGATGATGGACACAAAATACTGCAGATGATAGAGCCAGGGATGCTCGGAAAAATCGGTATAAGCAGCTCAGGAGTTGCTGTCTGTTTAAACGCACTCATCCCATACAAACGCATGGAAGGACTGCCCATCCACATTCTTTTGCGCTCAGCGCTAGACGCGCGCACACACAAAGAAGCAAAAGCGGTTCTCGCGACACCACACAACACCGCAGGCAACATCCTTGCAACATTTTCTAACAACACATTTCTTAACGCAGAACATTTTGGCGAAGAAGTATTTGTGCGCGGAGGAGATAATGCATTTATTCACACAAACCATTATCTTGGCAGAGAAATCACGCGCAAAGAACTGCCAAGGCACCACAGCTCATACGCACGGTATCAAACAATGGAAGGATTTATTCAAAACGCTCAACAAACAATTATCCTCGCAAAAAAACTGCTTGCTGACAAAAGCAACGAGATACACCCAATCTCACGCCCCCCACAACAACACCTCGAATTCGGTGAATACGGCACAGTATGCAATATCATCCTAGACATCTCAGAAAACGCGCTACACATTACTCCCGGCAGACCGCAAGAGCATGCGTATCAAACGTTTTTCTTGCACGAAAAACCTATTCGGAAAGACTCATAATCGCATCTGCTAAGTCGCCACCAGCGTCATCAATGGCTCTTTGCGCTTCTTCGCGGGTCGCGCCTGTTTGCGCCATGACCGTTTCAACGTCTTCGTCAGAGATATCTGGTGTTGTATCAAGTGATTCTTGGCGAGGAGTTCCTTGGAGCTGATACATCTCTTGACCCATCATGTTGACTTTAGAAATCTCAGGGTCATCAAACACGAGCTTGGTGCCATCAGTAAGAAATACTTCTACGCGTACGGCGTTAAGCTGGTCTTGCTTTACGCCCATTTGCTTCATCATTTTCTGCATTTGACGGGGGTTTACTCCGGGAAACATGTGAGAGAGAAAGAAGGGGTTGTTTATGAACCTTATGCCAAGGGGAATAACAAGTGAAGTGCTAAAAGAATCGCGGCAATAAGCCCGATAAGAATCATAACTTGCTTTGGCGTCATAACGAAATTACTCGTTGTTTCGTCATAATACGTTGTCAAGCCAGCCATGGACGAAGGCATTCGCACTTTGTTATCTTTTGCCATGTAGGAGAGAAGAAGGCTTTACGTTATAAATGTTGTGCGAAGACATATAAGGCGCTAGCGACTTCTCAACGCCATGGGGAGTCCGAAGAAAATATGGTTGTATGCGCTCGCAGCGCTTATCGTGCTTGCACTCCCCCAATTCGCGCGCATGTACACTGACTATCTCTGGTTTGAAGCGCAAGGATTTTCCAGTGTTTTTTTCACCACCCTTGCATACCAAGCAGTGTTTTTTGTCGCTCCCGCAATCAGTATTTTTATTGCGTTATTCTTGACAGTAGTCTGGACTGAGCGCCGCCTCAAAAAGCATAAGTACAAGCGATCACCGTACATATTGCCTGCAATTTCCTTTGCGGCCATCTTTTTTGGTGCAGGCTTTACCACCCAATGGGACGTCGCTCTGCGCTACCTCAACCAATACGCATTCTCAGTGCAGGACCCCGTTTTTGGGCAAGACATTGGATTTTTCGTGTATACGCTTCCTTTCTTTGAGCTGCTCGTTACGTTTGCGATTTTACTGGTGGCACTTAGTGCGCTCTGCGCGCTCATCGTCTACGCCCTTACCTTCAGAAAAAAAGTTGTCATACAAGAACAAGACACCATCATCCACGAGACAACAGCGTTCGATTTCGGCCATTACATTGAACAAGTAAAAAAATATGGGTATACACAACTACTCGTGTTGGGAGCAGCATTTTTGGTGCTTACAGGAATTCGCTACTACCTGTCACGTTTCGATCTCCTCTTTAGTATGCGAGGTGCAGTGTACGGAGTAGGATTCACAGAGCAGTTCGTTCGACTCCCCACCTTGTGGGTGCTCAGCATTCTGTGCATGTTAGGAGCAATAGCACTCCTTGTGAACATTCGACTCAAAAAAGATGTTGTGGTCACAGGAGTCGTCATCGCCCTTCTCGGAGTAAGTGCTCTGGGAGCAGGAGCAGCCTTTGGCGTGCAGGCACTCATTGTAGAACCTGACGAAATAAACAAAGAACGAGAGTTCATCGTCAATGAAATTGCATTCACTCGACAAGCATACGGACTAGACCGCGTAGTACGGCAAGAGCTTGATGTGGGAGAGACCCTCACAGAGGAAATGCTTGATAGACACCGACCAACCCTTGACAACGCGCGCCTCTGGGACGACAGACCGCTCTTACAGACGCTTAACGAAATACAAATCTTTCGTACATACTATATCTTCCCAGGAATTGATGTGGGGCGATACATGATTAACGGTGAGCGCCGACTGATGATGCTTGCGGCGCGCGAAGTAGATATCAGTCGTCTTGAGCCACAAATACAAACGTGGGTGAACAGACACCTCGTCTACACACACGGTTTTGGAGCAGTCATGGCTCCCGCAAGCGATATCACAAGCGCAAATCTTCCTCGGCTTGTCATTCAAGACATCCCTCCACGCAGCAGCGTAGATATTGAAATTACGCAACCACGCATATACTATGGAGAGAATACTCGAAATTATGTTATTGTAAACACTCTTACTGCAGAGCTTGACTTCCCACAAGGAGATGAAAACGTGCGTATACACTACCCTGGAGACGGAGGAGTATTGCTTGACAGCGCGTTTACGCAAGCAATGTACGCCCTGCACTTTCGCGCACCACAAATATTCTTTAGTAATTCCATCACGCCAGAAAGCCGCATACAATACCACCGCCACATTCGCGAACGCGTAGAAAAACTCGCTCCATTCCTCATCACTGATAACGACCCATACCTTGTAATTCGAGAAAACGGAGAGCTGTACTGGATTGTAGACGGATACACCACCACGAGTAGATTCCCATACAGCAGGCCTGTGCGCTTTCACGGACACACAACCAACTACGTTCGTAATAGTGTGAAAGCAACAATCAATGCGTTTGATGGAACAGTCACCATGTATATCGCAGAACCGCAAGATCCGCTTATTCGCACGTACCAACAAGCATTCCCTGACTTGTTTAGACCACTCTCAGAGATGCCTGATGACTTGTACGCACACATCCGCTACCCGCAAGACTTGTTCTCAGTACAAGCAGACCGCTACCGAGACTATCACATGCAAGACCCAGAAACATTCTACAACCGAGAGGACGCATGGAGAATACCAAACGAAATCGTCCGAGGAGTTGAGCAATCACTACGACCATACTATCAGATCATGCAGCTGCCAGGTTTTGAAGAAGCAGAATTTATTCAAGTACAACCCTTCATTCCTCGAGGGCGAGAAAACCTTATTGGTTGGATGGCAGCTCGCAGCGACGGAGAAAACTATGGAGAGCTGCGCGCATACCACTTTAGTAGACAAGAACTCACGTTCGGACCCATGCAAATAGAAAGTCGCATTGACCAAGACACAGAAATCAGCCAACAAATCACTCTCTGGAGTCGAGCAGGGTCAGGAGTTGTACGAGGAAACCTTTTAGTGATTCCTATCGAGAACACCATACTGTATGTGGAACCGTTGTTTTTAGAAGCGCGCGAACAAGGATCACTTCCACAACTGATGCGCGTGATCGCAGTCCACCAAGACCGCATCGCCATGGCGCCAACACTCGACCAAGCACTCGCAGCAATCATTGATCCGACCGTTGTGACGCCTATCGTTGATGACGTGATTACTGACATTGACCGTATCGTTCAGATACGAGAAGCGTACTACGCAGCTATGGACGCACTCACGCAGGGAGACTTTGTCTTGTACGCCGAGCGCATCGTGGCACTGGAAGAACTTCTTGAGTGAGCAGCTAACAAACGTTCTGAGATGCCCATACGTTAGGCTACAGGTTTAGAAGGAGAAAAAAAGTCACGTAGGAGCGCCATACGCCGCCTTCTGTCACCTGCAAAGCAAACCTCACGGTTTGCCGATCAGGTGTCAAAGCATTCGCCTAGGCCCGGTCAAGCCGGTTGCACCCGGAGAGGTACTCGCGTTCTCAGCCTGTCGCGCACCAACGTCAGAACCTCCTCGCCCTGTTGCCAAGGCGCACAGTTCATCATCCTTAGTGCGCACGGTGTATTTCTTGTGCGGTTTGCCAGGAGATTTCCTCCTCCCCGAAGGGTTCCGTGTACGCAGCCAACGGCGCTCAGCACTCTGCTGACAGCAGAAGACTGTGCACCGATGGCTGTGTATGGTGGGCGGACGTTCCTCGGTGTTCCCGATAGCTTTGGTGCGCCCTACGCACAGGAAGGGAAAGTGTTTGTACATTTAAACTTAGGGATAAACTGAGAACACTATACAAGTATTTAGAATAGATTTACGAGTTTATTCAGACCTTTTTTAACACATCTAAGACATAGTAATCTATTAATCACAAATCTATAAAGCTTATAAATGCTTTAATAATAGTGTTTGTATGAGTCGCAGGTTTAGAGAGGACGTTCAAGTCGCCCCAGAAATCGAAACTATCGTACACAACACACTCACAGGTAACTCCAAAGGTGTGAATGTAAAAGCAAAAGATAACGAAGGAGCATTCATTCTTGGGTGGCCAAAAGAGTTACTTGCACGCGGCTACATTAGTTTTGAGCCTGTACACGCCGTCGTTGAAGGAGCACTACCCCCAAGAACTAGCGCAACCGAAACGCGTAAGGACATCGACCTATTTTACCAGCGACTTCATGACGTTCTCGCACCACACGGCTTACGACCAGGCCTTCCCAGCATTCTGGGCCCTGATGAAGAGTTTGAGTTTTATGACGACGTAGAACGCTATATACTCTTTGAACATCTGCTCAAGGAAGGATGGATCACACAAGGAGAACAAGTATCCACCCACATCAATGTATCAATGTCACATACAGACCTGGATCGGGCCAGGAATCAGTTCAACCTCGGCATTGCCGCATCACCCGTTCTGCACGCACTATGTGCAAGCACCCCACTATACAAAGGAACACTCTTTGGGGAAAGTCATCGAACGTGGCTCATGGAAGAAGAAGTGTACAAAAGATATCCTCAAGGAGCAGAGATTCCCGCGTACGTAACTGATCTTAACGAGTATTATGAAAGCGTGCGCGAAATGACAAAACACAAGATTGAGAAGATGCGCAAAGGGGCGCGAGAAGCAGGAGTTTCTGAAGACATCATAAACACCATTGATTTCGAAAATGAAATACAAAAGACAGGAGGTGTTGTGCGCGTTCGAGGAGAAGGAGAAAGTTTCCGCTTTGAGGACAGAGGTCCCGATCACACAGAAAAAGACATTGTGGTGGGCGTATCAGCACTTACGCTGGGACTGCAGAGACATAACATTCCTGTGTATGCAGGAGCAGGTGGAAGGTTTTATGACGGAACAGCATTCAGAACCCCAGACATGAACACTATACGTTACTTAAATAAGAGCAATGGCTTTAATGGAATACGACTCTTACCCTTACAAGTGTATGCGCGAGTAATGCTTAAGGCTGCACGAAATGGACTCTCCAAAGAAGAAGCTCACGACCTGGAAATCATCGAAGAAATTATTGAAACAGGAAGAACACTCAGCTACCAAATCAAGCAAGATGTAACAAATATAAGCGAGAAAGGAAGGGTTATGCAAGAGCACATTCCTGAACTGGCCAACAATATTGCAGGATACATTGGCGCAAAACCTGTGAAAAAAGAAGAGCTTGCGCACGTCGCTTAACCCCAGTTCGGGAAGTGATGTACTTCAAAGCTCGCATCATCTAAGTTGATTTTGATTAAGGACTTATTCTCTACAGGAGTCCATGTCACGCCTTCGATTGGTACGAGCTCAGAAGAGAGTATTGTTGCGACGTCAGAGACTCCTAGGTGCATGGTGTAGTAGCGAGGAGTGATTTTGTGCAGCACGGTCACGAATGCATGTGTTTTTGTGAGCACGATAAGGTTTGCTCCCCAAAACTCCTCTAGCTGAGAGAGTTCTTTGTCTATCGCGTCAGGAACACTCATTCCTTCAAGGACGTGCTCGACAATACACAAAAAGAGTTTTTCGCTATCTGTGTGTCCTTTTGGTTTGAGCAGGACTGGCTCTGGAGGAATCTGAATGGTGCCGTTATGAAATAAGATAAGCCCTGTTTCTTGATGAACAAATGGGTGTGTGTTCTCAAGTGTTTCATCTCCCACCGTTGCTGCGCGAGCGTGTAATGCTAATGCAGTGGTTGGAAAAAGGTCTTCAGGAAGCACATCAACTACTACTTTTGTGAGGGATTTGTGTGTGGACCACATCCCGTCTTTGAGATACGCAGCACCCCATCCATCGTAATGACAAAAGGCTTTTC
>SKXU01000058.1 GCA_007128245.1 Candidatus Woesearchaeota archaeon | reverse complement strand
TGGTTTGCTGTTGCCGTACTCTACTTTGCTAGCTGGCCTAACTTTTTGGTGAACGCTTTGCGCCAAAGCAATTCTAGCGTATTAAAAGCGATTTTTCAGATAATCAATGCTCTGGCTTGGGGCGCCATTCTCTTTCATCTTATGTGGGTTGTTTTTGCCATTTTTGGCGTTACTCCTATCGCCGCGATGGAAACACCTCAATACGAACCTCCTACGGGGCAGGATGTGATTGACTTATTTTTTGGACGTCCAATTGACGCTGCTCGTGGCATTATAGACCAACGAAGAAATGATACGCAAGACTTTTTGGATCGTACTTTGCCGGAGCGGTACACTGGCACGGTTGAGCGTCAGCAGGGCGCTGAGCTGGGCGTGCGCGTTGCCGAGCTGCGTTCAGTTCTGCCATACTATACCTATGAAGTTACGGGTCAAGCGCCGAATCTTTCGGTTACTCCTCTTGATCGTTCAATAGAGTGGCAGGGTGTTATTCGTGCACGCACCCTGGCTTCGGATATAGACTTGTCTTTGAATTGTGTGTATGTGCGTCCGACAAGTTCGGGTAATGATACGCCTATTTTGGGCTCTGCCCGCCCTCCTCGTTTGACGATCCGTAGCAGTGGCGATTTCATGGAGCAGTTCTCCTTTGATTGCGCCATTCCTCTTGCTGCTATTCCGTATACGGAGCAAAACTTTCAGTCAGGGGCTTTTGAGGTGCGCACGAACTTCTCGTTTGAAACGTGGGGGTTTACTACCCTTCATTTTATGGATCATGAACAAGTGCGTTCTTTGCGCGCGAGCGGACAGGAGCCTTCATCGTATCTTGGTATCAGGCCCCTCTCTCAAGCAGTCTACACTCCTGGTCCTGTTCGTTTGGGAATGCCTCAAGTTTCCTTGCCTATATCTGTTCATATTCGAGATGAGTTTCCTGCGGTGATTCCTCCTATGGGAGTAACGCTTGAGAATGCTTGGGAGGGGTTGGGTGCTGTAAGGAATGTGAGTCATGTGATCATGCAGATTCCTCTCCCATTTGAACTTGTTACTGGGGATGATCAGTGTTCTGGGACGACTGAGCAACCTATTGTTCTCGCTCCGGAAACGCCGGTTCCTTTTGAGTTTGCCGCGCAGGGTCAAGAAGTAGTAACTCCTGGCTATCGTTGGTATATTTTTACAGACATTCCTGTTCCTGTGCGTGGAGCATTTACTACTGTGCGCTGTCCGATGCGTATTGACTCTGAGCTTAGCGAGTTCTTGCTTAACCCTGATTTGTCTTCTCGTCAGTTTACGTTCGTCACGCAGGTGCGTTATGAGTATGAGACGCGCCAGCGTGCTCCTATTCAGATTCGGTTGGTGAGGCGAGAATGAGAGCGTGTCTTGTGTTACTTGTGTTATTTTCTGCGTGCACCTTTATTTCTCCCAGCACTCCAGGGGGTATTGATATGCTTCAGGGCACTCAGGGAGTGGATATTGTTATTGAGAGCGTTCCTGGGTTTGTGTATGAGAATGAGCAATTTCCTGTGGTGTTTTCGTTAAAGAATCTTGGCGCCACTAATGTTTCTCCTCAGAATCCTGGAAGGTTTTTTGTTGGCGTTGATTCTTTGTATCTTGAGCGTGATCAGTATATTGCTCCCGGTCGTTTCAGTGCTATTCCTGGAGGGTTTTTCCTTTCTGGCCGTCAGCCCTACATACAGGGTGAGGAAGTCATGATCACCCAGTTTTTTACTGCGCGTCCGATTCAACGTCAGTCTCAGCGCGTCACCACTCCTGTGACGATCACTGCATGTTATCCTTATACCACTACGCTGAACACACAGGTGTGTATTGAGCGCACCCGCGTGTCTGATCCGGGGAGTGTTGCGTGTGTCAATAGACCTATCAGACCTCCAACGCAGGGAGCTCCTATTGTGATTCATGAGGTTGAAACACGTGCAGTTCCTCGTGCGGACAGCGATGATCTTTCTGTTTCGTTTCGGATTGTTCTTCGTAATGCTCAACGAGGCATTCCTGGGATTTCTGGGTGTTTTGGTGATGATATTAATCAGAATCTTACGCAAGTGCATGTGCGTGCTCGTATGCTTACTGAGGATCTTGAGTGCGGTCATGATAGTGATCCGTACGTCGCTACTGTACGCCTCACCCGTGGCGAGGGTTCTGTTACGTGTCGATTGCCTGAAACTTCTTCTATTGAGCTTGCTCAAAATAATTTTTTAACTCTTCTCCAGGTCGAAGTGGATTATACGTATCGCATAAGTGATCGTGTCGAGGTGAATATTGTTCGTGTGGAATAAGTCTTTTAAAGGAGCGCTGCGCAGTACGCGTATGTCTCGCTACTCCTTGCTTATTCTTGTGTTACTGGTTTTCTTAGCTGGGTGTATGCCTTCTGCGTCGCAACGAGGCGCCGGTCCTGGTATTGAGACCATCATTATTAATCAGCATGAGTTTCGTGATGTGTATTTCCCATATCGTGGTTCTGCACGTCCTACTCCTGAGTCTGTCCAGGAGAGTGTTTCTAATCCGAGCGCTGATTTGTATGAAGCATTTCGTTTGCAATTAGTGGTGGCAAATACTGGTCGTGCGGATGGTATTGCTGCTATTTACATTACGGGGTATGATCCGAACTTGTTTGTTGTACATCCTTTTGGGCCGTTCACCATGGATTTGGGTGCCCGCAGTTGTTGGCAGGGTACTGCTGGCAGGATTGATAATCAGTGGGATGCCTATATTGCGTGTATTAATGAGCGAGACATGATTGGTATTGGCGTTCAGTGGGGTGATGAGCGTTCGCTGCGTCTGGATACCCGCGACGTAAACATTGGTGAGTTGCTTGGTCGTATTCCTGAGCTGTGGGGTGGCGAGTCTTCGCGTGCACTCCATTTCTTTGATCGGGTGTTTGGTCCTGTAAATTTGAATTGTAATTGGCAGGGTTCTCGTCCTGAGGGAGACATTAGTATCGGTGGTTCGTCGTCGGGTTGTAGTTTTTCTTTTCGGTATCCTCACGAATATTTGAACCGTCCCTCTCGTGGTACGTTAACGCTTGCTCATTATGCTGCTCTTGTTCGTGACTGTAAGAACGGGTGTATTTTGGTGCCTTCCGCGCTTCTCGCTCAGGATTATTTGGGGGGCAACACTGATCAGACTCCTGGTGGTGAGCGCGTAAATATTGATGTAGGCGTCTGGGTTGATAGAAATCGTTGGCCTGAGAATTACTTGCGTCATGATCAGCTCTTTCAAGTGTCTACGTGTGCGTTGTACACTACGTATTTGACTCCTTCTGTGTGTATCGACCCTACTCCTGCGGTGAGTGCTGCTGATAAGGCGTGTGTTGCAGGCAGAATTCCTCTTGAGCAAAATCAGGGCGCTCCGATTCGTGTGTCTCGTATTGACCAGGTCTCTCAAGGACCTCGTATCATGTTCACTATTCACGTTGAGAATGTGGGTGGTGGCAGAGTCTTTTCTCCTGGCGCTATTGATATGTGCTCTCCTGCCACTCCATCGGTGTTTTCTCGTGAACTCATTGATATTGTGAAGGTAATTGATGCGCGTTTGATTGGAACTACTGAGGCGCTTGATTGTGGCACGACAGGGCAAATTCGCTTGCGCGATGGCCGTGGTCAAATTAATTGTTTTTATGAATTAACTCCTCAATCTGTGAGGGCCGGCGCGTATCAGACTGCGCTTAATTTGGAGCTGGGGTATCTTTATCGTACCACGCAAACCGTCCAGTCCACAATTCACCGCATTTAGTGTTGTTGTTTCTGTTTGTTGTCTGTGCCTAGTTCTTGTCTTGTTCACAAGATTTAAATACTAGTACTACCATACAGTAGTTATGAAACGAATACTCTTGCTATTGGTGATTGCACTTGTGCTTGCGCACGGAGCGTCTGCGTCAACGTTTAGAATAACTTCTGTAGGCGGCCTTACTCCGTTTCAGAGCGATATGACGAATATCTATTTCAACGATGGTTCAGGCACGCGCTTTGGGCTCCACCAAGATCAAACACGCGCATTCAGCACGCTCAGTCACGGCAACACCCACATATCCACTGCGTGGCACAACCCGCACAACGTCGCATTCCACGGTAGTTCATTCAACACTGCGCACAGAACCATTGAGCCATCTGGCTGGCACCTCCAACAAGGAACCATCCGCACGAGCTCATTCGGATTGAATGTGCACCGCTCGCCTTGGGAACATGACCGTGCGGTATACAGCGGAAGTGGCTTTATTGGCTCACCACAAGGATCTGTGTGGCCAACCGCGTACCGCCAGCCGACTCCAGTGCACAACCCTTGGGGCGTGCAAAGTAACTGGCAAACCGCTGCTCCGCGCACGCAAGCTGCGTATGTGCGCACAGTTAACATGTGGTAGGGCGGACAAAACATTTTTAAAGGCACGGTGACAGTTCTGCTGTATGAACCGTGCACTCATTGTGTTATTTGCCATTGCGTTCCTCGCAATGGCGGGATGCCAACCGGCAGAGCCACAGACACGTGGGGGAATGGCCTTTATTGGTGGAACACAAGGACTGGCTATTAGCTTTGTCGACTCAATGCCTCCGCCCGAGATTTTTGATGCGGCGCAGAGCGTGTTTTCAGTGGGTGTGTACTTGCAAAACGTTGGAGAAGCACCGATCAGTCAGTCTTCGCTTCGAAACCGATACGGTTATGTAGAAATCATCGGAATTTCTCCTCAGCAATTCGGTAAAGGATCTCAGCAAGACCTAAAAGTGACTTTTGCAGAGGCCAACATCAATCTTGAAGGCTCTCGCAGAGGCTTTCAAGGTGAAATAATTGCTGGAGAAATTGATATCATTAGTATTGACGATTTAACCTATCTTCCTGATCGTGTAGGAAATCAGGAAGTCACGGTACGTGCGAATGTCTGTTATGAGTACGCCACGTTTACGAATACGGACATCTGCATTAAAGACGACATTATTGAAAATGTTTTTGATGATACTATTTGTACGCTCTCGGGCGCAAAACCTGTTTCAAACAGTGGTGCACCAATTCAAGTGACTCATCTTACCCAAAGTCCTGGGAGTCGAGAAACTATTGTTGTCACGTTTACTGTTGCAAATGTAGGCAAGGGAGTTCCTTTCCTTCCATGGGATGCACAAGGCGCTCCTGCTGACGCATGCCGTCAAACTTTTGGTCACAACCCTGCAAGAAACACTGTGTACGCCGAAGTGACTGTGGGTGGTGATTCGTCTCTGTATAACATTCGATGCCCTCTTCTTGGAGGGAGCAACGCAGGAAACATTCCTATGTGGCAGGGCTCAGAGGCGACGTTGACGTGTACAATCACTCCTGTTAACACCGGCGGGAGCAGAATATTTACTGACAGTTTACAGATTGATATGTGGTACACCTACTTTGAAGCAATTGAGCGGCCACTCTTGATTCGTGATGCGAACATGGGAACTGGTTCGCGTGTTGATGGAAGCATCTAGTGCTTGCTCATAAAGTGTGCGAGTAATGCTTGTAATTGTACGAACTCATCGCTTCCTTCGATCATACGAAACTCTGCTTCTCCACACGCACTGACAAGAACAAGTTTTTTTTGTTCAGGAATGTCGAGATCCCAAATTGCTGCTTGTATTTGTTTAACAACATCAAGTCCTGACATGCCATAATCGAGTTGTGTTTTTAGGAGAGTGTCTCGTGCTTTGATGAAGTTTCCTTGGTGTGCGAGTGCGAGTACTTCTTTGATTTCTTGCGGCTTAGCTACTGAAGCCATCTCATACACTGCCTTTTCCGTGAGTGTGCTGTTGGTGACGGCTACTGATTGCATGATGTTCTCAAGCCTTCGTACATCTCCGCGGCTCACATCAAACAGTGCTTCTTTTGTTGCGGTGTCGAGCGTAAGGTTTTCTTGCGTAGCAATTTTTTCTACAATAGTGAGGATTTCTTCTTTGGGGAGAGGTTTGAACTTGAATACTGCGCATCGACTTTGTATGGGATCAATGATTTTGGACGAGAAGTTACAGGAGAGGATGAACCTGCATGAAGAGGTGTAGTTTTCCATGGTTCTTCTCAGTGCTTGTTGCGCTTCTTTTGTGAGTGCGTCTGCTTCGTCTAGATAGATGATCTTAAATGGCGCATCGCTCATGCTTCGTGTGCGGGCAAAGTCTTTGATGGTGTTTCTCACGACATCAATTCCTCTTTCATCTGACGCATTTAGTTCTAGAGTGTTTTCTCTGTAGTGCTCTCCAAACAATGTTTTTGCAACTACGAGTGCAAGGGTAGTTTTTCCGACTCCTGCAGGCCCGACAAAAAGAAGGTGTGGCATGTTTTTAGCTTCTACAAAGGCGCGCACACGCGGAATAATCTCTTCTTGTCCTCGTATCTCGTCAAATGATTGTGGTCGGTACTTTTCTGTCCAGATGGTGTCTTGCGCTCGCATGTACTGCGGAATGGTGCGTGTCTATAAAAAGGTTCAGTCAACGCAGCGCCCTTGACTGCATCCTCGAGGGCACACAGCTATTTCTCGCTCTGCTTGCGTTGATTCACAGTACGAGTCGCACGTACCAGCGCCTCCTCTGCAACTGCTCTGATAAAATCCTTGCCACACATTTCCGTCTTTACAGTATGGCTGTCCAAAGAATCCTGTTGGCCCGCACTGCGCGTCTGTGGTGCACGTCACGGGCAGTCCAAGTTCTTCGCAAGTTGCTTCATTGGCAGCTTGTGATACAACAAGGAGTATGAGTCCAAGTACTATTATTGCAAGAAGAATACTTGTAACGACAATAACTGTTTTGCTGTAGGACATTAAATAATGTCTTCTTCAGCAATAACCATGAAGTCGCCCATAGCAATTACTGCTGAGAATGGGATGAGAAGATCTCCTTCTCGTGATCGCTCAAGGTCAAGTTTTTCTGTGTAGGCCGTAGGGTTTGAGAGTACAAGGTGAATAAGCTCTCCTGAGCGCGTCTCAAACACGATGTCGCCTACTTCTCCAAAGCGCTTTCCGGTTTTTGAAACCACTGTCTTTCCGAGCAACTGCTTTGAGAATCGCTTCTCGTCTTTTCCACTTGTCATATCTGCTGCCATACTATACCTAACAGGCGTGCGCGAGTATTTAAAGGTTATGCTCTGCTCCCGGTGCTTTCTTAAACTATTCTTGCTCCCCTTACTTTATGAATACACAAGAAAAAGTCGCCTTGGTTGCGCGCAACACCCAAGAAATCGTGAGCGTTGATGAGCTATCTGCCTTGTTTGAGGCAAAAGACCACCCGCACGCATACATTGGGTTTGCTCCCACAGGTGCAATGCACGTAGGGCACATGATTCCTATTCGCAAAATCGTTGATTTTCTCAAAGCGGGTTGTCAATTTACGTTTTTGATTGCTGACTTACATGCCTACTTGGATGACAACAAGAGTCCTTGGGAGTTGCTTGACGCACGTTTTGAGGTGTACAAGCAATCTACTATCGGTATTCTTGAGTCGTTTGGCGCGCCGCTAGAGCGCGTGCAGTTTGTGCGTGGTTCTGACTTTGAGTTTGAGCGCTCCTACATGGAGAACGTGCTGCAAATGGTGGGTGACGTAACGCTTCATCGTGCAAAGCGTGCAGCGTCAGAAGTGGTTCGTTTCAAAGACGACCCGAAGCTTGGCGGGTTTGTGTATCCGTTGCTCCAAATAGAAGATGTGTATGCGCTTAACGCAGACATTGCATTGGGCGGTATTGATCAGCGCGGCATTTACATGCTTGGACGGGATCTTGCTCCTCGTATGAATCGGGAAAAGTATGTGTGCGTGTTCACGCCCCTTCTTCCTGGCTTGACGGGTGCAAAAATGTCCAGTAGTGATGCTTCATCAAAAATTGAGCTCTTAGATGATGAGGCGACTGTGAGAAAGAAAGTGAACAAGGCACATTGTCCTGCTGGAGAAGTAGAAGGAAATGGTGTGCTTGCGTTCTTAGAGCACGTGATTTTTCCGCTTAAAATGGATGCTGGAGAAGTGTTTGTTATTGATCGACCCGAGAAGTTTGGCGGGTCAGTATCGTTTGATTCGTTTGAGGCGCTCAAAGACGCTTTTGTTTCTGGCGAGCTCCACCCGGCCGATGTCAAGCAAGGTCTTGCCCGTGAACTGACGCTGCTGCTTGGCGTTGTACAACAACATCTGAGTCCTGATGTGATGTCGCGCGCGTATCCTGACGGGCACTGAACGTTCTTTTTCGTATATTTTTGCGAAACTGGTTGAGCAGTACCCTTATAAATCTGGATGTATTTTTCTTCTCTATGACTGCTGATAATAAGAAGGCTGAAGAATCCTCTGAGAATGTTATTTATGAGTACACAGTCCACACTTCCGAGCTAGAAGAAGAAAATCAATTGCTGCGGCAAAGCGTCGCTCAGCTGCGCGCTGAACTTGATCGCTACAGAACGCCTCCGCTTATGGTGTGCGAACTTTCTGAGCAGATCGAAGAGGGATGGGTTATCAAAATTCCTAACGGAAATAAGTTTTTCACCACCGCAACAAAAGAAGCAAAAGACTTGCGGACAGGAGATACGGTGTTGTGTGAGCAGAAAAACTTGTCTATTGTCCAAAAAATTGCTCAAGACAAGAAGTTTAATGTCGAGCAGTTCTCCATAATTTCAAAACCTTCAGTGAGCTTTGCGGATATCGGCGGGCTTGACGAACAAATTAATGAGATAAAAGAAGTTGTTGAGCTTCCTCTCAAAAAGCCGGAGCTGTTTCGAGAACTCGGCATTCAGCCTCCTAAAGGGGTGTTGCTTTACGGTGAGCCTGGAACGGGAAAGACGTTGCTTGCAAAGGCTGTTGCAAACTCATCGGATGCGTGTTTTATAGAGATTACTGGTTCAGAACTCGTCCAGAAGTTTATTGGTGAAGGAGCAAAAATGATCAAGGAAATCTTCCAGCTTGCCCGCGAGCGCGCACCAAGCATTATTTTCATTGACGAAATTGATGCTCTCGCCTCAAAGCGCATTGAAATTGGCACTTCTGGTGAGCGAGAGGTTCAACGAACGTTTATGCAACTCCTTGCTGAACTTGACGGTTTCAAACCGCTTGGGGATATCAAGCTCATTGCTGCAACGAACAGAAAGGACATCCTTGACCCTGCGATTGTGCGACCTGGTCGATTTGATCGCCTCATCCACATTCCAATTCCTGACGAAGATGGTATCAAAGGAATTTTCGACATTCATACCAAGAGTATGAAGTTGTCTTCGAAAATCAACACATCCGCAATTGTGTCTCGCATCCAAGAAGAAGGATTTACTGGGGCTGAGATTCGTGCTGTCTGCACAGAAGCAGGGTACCTTGCTATCCGTGAGGATCGCACCAAGATTGAGCAAAAAGATTTTGAAGAGGCGATTACGAAGGTATTGCGCTCAGAAAAAGAAGAGGGCGCAGACTATCTACGCATGTTCGGATAAGCTACTTGAACGTGGTAACATTTTTATAGTTCTTTTTCTTTCTATCCTGTATGAAAAAGAGAGTTCTTGCGGCAGGATTGGTCGG
>SKXU01000015.1 GCA_007128245.1 Candidatus Woesearchaeota archaeon | reverse complement strand
GGTTTTGCAACACTTTTCAAAGGAGCTATTTTACGATTAGACTCCCGTAATATTTCTTTGCCCAAGCTCCCAGTTAATACATGAATCCCCGGACGGGGCATACTATTTTTTTATAGTTTTGGGGCACTTAGTTAAACGAGTGGATATATAGTTAGTATTAGCAAGATCCTCAGAAACAGATAATATATCAACTTAAAAGTAGTAATATTAGTAATGATTTATAAATTAAAAATCAGTTCCTATTGTAGAATACACTAAAAATGTCGAGAAATAAAAAAACCATAATTAACGGCGTAGAATTGCCTGAAGATTTTCGAGTCTCGAGTATTATCAACAATATTGCCATCTCAAATGATGGAAGATATGCAGCAGTGACTAAAGCAGGAGACGTTCTCATCGCCCAAATACCTGAAAATGGAAGAATAGAAGTGGATGGAACGACCATGTCCTACCACAAGGGCACAGGAAGAATTGGATTGAACACGCACGGAAGCAACATTCGAATGAGTTCATTTAGTGGTGGCTCAGTCTTTGTATCAGGCAGAGGAAGCGATCTTGAACACGAAATCGATCAAACATATGAAAATGTTTCCCGAGTATCACTTCGTGAGAAAGCCAATGATATTAACCTTGGGCTATCACAAGATAGAAGCGTTCATGTCAAAGGTCTGACATCCGCAGCACCAGAATACACGGGCAGTCGTTTAGCCATCCAAGGCCTAGAGGGAAAGTTACTTCTACCCAAATCAATAGTCGATCTCGAACATGATATGAAGACCATGTCCGGCGATATTAACGGATATGTTGCTCATTCAGGAAGACTGAAAACCATGAGCGGAGATATCTCAATCCTGCTCACTGCGCCACTCATTGTACACACGAATACCATGTCTGGCGATATTGACGTAAGAGGGATGATGGCAGACGGCAGGGCAAGATACACACCTCCAGGTGCCAATCCAATTGGAAACTTACATTTGGAAACAATGTCCGGTGACATCGATGTTAAATATCGCGCAGAGTAATTCCTATCTGTGAACTTCCATACATTTGCACCATAAACAAATCGATGTATTTGTGGTATTAAGCACAAGGCACTTTGTATGGACCAGCCCGGACGGAGCATTTTCATATATTCACACGTAGACATTCTCTCAAGAAGGATCTGGGCAGTGTAGTATCTAATTTTCAACACTAACTAAAACGGTAGAAGTTTTTCCACAGCAGTCTTAACTTGCTTGGCAGCTTCAATCAGTTCTTTAGCATCTTCATGAGTAAAATATTCTGCAGGGATGTCGTCGGCAAAAGCATCTGGATAGCGTGATGTGAAGTATACCTTGTCTAACTCCTTAACAACAGGATCTAACTCTCCAAGTGATGGCTTATGGTCCGCAGCCTCTTTAGCTAGTTTGCGAAGAGAATGTGTCTCAAGAATTCGTTGTCCTTGAGCGTACAAAAAAGCCTTAAGATATTTTTCTGCCGCTTGTTGTGCGCCAAAGGCAGCCCATGAATAGTTCTGTGTAGCCGCACTATCTTTAGCAGCTTTGAAATCAGCATCGGCTTGTAGTTTCCAGCGCCTTGCAAAGTCAGTACTCATATTTCCATACTCCCGCGTAACATTTCTTGCATCGTAATAGAGTCTTTTATTCGTTTGAACTCCTCAGGAGTGTACACGAGAGGTTCAATCGGAAGGTCGCCATCATACGCGTCCCAGATATGATCTACTCTATGGTGGAATCGCTTTGGAGTATCCATGACAAAAATAGCATCGATGTCTGATAGTTCATGCTGCTGGTTTCTTGCAATGCTACCAAAAAGAAACACTTTTTCCGCACCAATCTTGTGCTTGATATCACGCAAGACATCGATGGCTTCTTGTCGAGAGATAATCTTGAACATGGTGTGAGAAAGGAATATTTGCTTATAAATACTTTTGCTCGTCATGACTAACCCGGGTTCAAATCCCGGACGAGGCAGTCGGGATTTGAACATCCCAACAAGCTACGCTTGTTTGGAGCGTATCACGTTGTTCTGAGCAATCCCGGATAGGATATACGCTGTTTTTCTTATAGTAAGGGAGGATGAGCAATTAGACTGAATTACGCTTATAGTTTGCTCTTTGCACATAACCACACACCACGTATTTTTGTTTCAAAAAAGGCACGAAAAAGAATTATTTGAAATAAATAAGTATATAAATGGAAGAATTCGTATTTTACTTGATGAATTTTAAATCTTCTAAAAACATTCTTTTAGGTTATTTAGATCAAAATAAGACAAGAGTTATCTCTAGATATAAATTAGAATCATTATTTCAGGATAAAGAGTATCCTAAACGTATACTATATCAATTGCGCAAGCAAGGTTGGATTACATACATCCTCAACGGATATTACTATATTTGTGATACTGAAGAGCACCAGTTTGATTTCACCAATTACACCGCATTAGAAATGACGTCTGTAGCTCTTAACAAGCTTAAGATCGATTGGTATCTTGGATTAACATCTGCTTTAGAAAAAAATAACGTTGTGTGGCAAGGACACAACACAATAGTTATTCTAAACAGTAAACTTTCTCGGACACGTACAATTCAAGGAACGAAGATTGAGTTTCGAAAACTCAGCAAAAAACTATTTGGGTTTGGGATTAAGAAGATCAAAACAAAAAATCAGTTAACACTATACTATGGCGACAAAGAAAAAACATTCATGGACTTTGTCTATTACAAACAACAACCACCCCATGAACTTATACGGGAAATGCCCCAAAACAATCAATATCTCACTAAATACCCCAAAGCAGTTCAGAAACAAGCACAACAACTCCTATGATTACAAAAAAACAGTTACAAAGATACGTTCAATTCCTCAAAAAGCAAGGAAACTATGGCATAGGCGAAGAACAATTCGAAAAAGACTACAGGCTCAGTTTGTTTCTTTCAGAACTTGCACAAGCGGCAAAAAATAATGAGATACGTGAATTACAAACTCTTGTGTTCAAAGGAGGAACGCTTCTGACAAAAACATACTTAAGCTACCACCGCATAAGCGAAGATCTTGACTTCACACACCCAAATTGTAATGATATACGAGAGATAGAAACATTGCAACAACAAGAAACAGCAATAAAACATATCATTAAAGATCTCTTTGATGAAATACAACACGTAGCACAAAAAGCAGGACTCGACTTTCTTCATGACAGAACAAATGAGCGGTACGTGCAACTACGTAATAGCAGAGCGATATATATTTTGCATATGTATTATGTTTCGACAATAACCAATCAAGAAAAAAGCATTAAACTCGAGATTAGTTTTACTGAAGAACTTCAATATCCACCAATACGCAAAGAAATACCAAACCTGCTAGATATTCTAAACGTCCAAGAACAAGCACAAATGATCGGAGTACGTTTGTACAACCCAGTACTTTTGTGCTATCCACGAGAAGAAATAGCTCTGGAAAAATTTCGAGCAATACTCACACGAGAACAACCAAAGGAGCGAGACCTACTCGACATGTACTTACTTAACACACAACTAAATGTATTTGAAATACCAATACAACATATAACAAGAAAGATTCAAGCAAGCAAGCGAACACTACAAAACTACACAAAAACACTCACAAAAAACTGCATACAACTACAACATCAAGAATTGCAAACGCAAGAAGACGTGCAATACCTATCACTTCAGACAATAGACAAATCTAACTATAAGAGTTCAAACAACGATTATTTACGCATCTACAACGAATCTGCTTAGAAATACAGTAACTATGCATTTTCAGAATCAAATTACTAGCAGATGCCCGGACGGGGCATACTATTTTTTTATAGTTTTGGGGCACACTTTATCGTAGAACCGCAGGTTTTTATATGCTTGACACAAAAAGCACAGCATGGTACTTGATTATCATGACATTGCCAAGTGCATTGCAATACTCCATCATGTCAACGAAAGCATAGCTGCAGTGGTGCAAGACCTCCAAGCATTTCATGAAGAGCGCGTAGTCATCATTCAAACAATTCAACAATTAGAACACTATCCTTCAGGCGAGAAAGAAGGTGAGATTCGAGATGTCATGATGCAACTACTAGACAACCTTACTGCAGAAACAGAAGCTATCAAAAACATACACTCCTTTACTGAAGGAGCCTCTGTTCAATACGAAAAGCTCTCCAAGATGAAAGCAACCCCGCCAGCATTACGCAAAACGTTAGAAAGTACAACAGCATTATTGAAAGCGACTCACACATTTCTTCGTGCAAAAAAACAAATACTACGCACAACCATGAACTTCGCCACAGAACCGCAAAAATACAAGAAATCACTTGAGCACCAACACGCCCGCTTAGCAAAGATTCAACAAGCAGTGCGCAGTCGAGCAGAACAAGCAGCACAAGAAGTTGCTACCCAACAAAAAAGTATACGTGGCAACAGAATAGACACTCCAGAATACATGGTAATAAGCGGAGCCATGGCTGTTGTTTCTGGATTACTAACATATTTTCTCGGCGGAGCTGTGCTTTCGCAACCAACCCCTTCCGGAACGGCTGCACTGATGATATATACGCCTCTTCTCGTAACAGCAGGAATGTCTTTAGCTGGTTTTGCAACACTTTTCAAAGGAGCTATTTTACGATTAGACTCCCGTAATATTTCTTTGCCCAAGCTCCCAGTTAATACATGAATCCCCGGACGGGGCATTGTTATGCCCTAAAATCAATGACTTCGTCTACTAGTACAACAACTCATTGAGAATAACAGCTCCTCCGACAATTGCCGCGGCGCCGAAAAGCAAGTGCTTGGCATCATGCTTGTTCAACTCTCGAAGCTTTCTCAGATAGCTTTGCACTCGCACATGTTCAACTCCCGTTCTCCGTGCAATAGTCATTGTATCAAATCCCTTGCTCTTCCAATACAGTATCTGCTTGAGCGTGGCAGGATCAAGGTTATGCTTGTGACAGAGCTCAAGATAGTCTTCTCTTCCGAAATTTTGTCCCACCATAGCATAGGAGAAGTGATTCTCATTTAAGAGTGTTATTAACGTTCTTTTCAGTAGGATGGTTACTGCACGTCTGCTTCACAAAATCACTTCCACACAGACGCTAACTCAAGAGCTTTCTTATGCAATTGAGCTGTTTTGTTAGCAGCATACCGCTCAAAAGCGCGCTCATCATTCTTGCTCTCCACCCAGTCACGATACTCTTGTCCGCTGGTATCAGCAGGTGCTTTCCCAGCAGGAATATGCACTTCACACTGTCTATTAAACTGCTCATACATCTCTGAAAGCTCTCCTAACAACGTCATCATATGTGCGACATTGCTCCACTTAGGATTCTTTGCAGCTTGTAACTCTTGATATAACCACCCAAGAGCAGGTATGCGATCAGATTCTTGCTTGCGCAGTCTTGCAGTACTCGTAAAGCACGAAGAAAAAAACTCATCAAGAACTAGGCGCGTCTTCTCTCGTTTCGCAGGATCAGCGAATAATTGTATTTGCTGTATCACGCGAGGCCCGAACGCTTTCGCACAATCAAGCTCTAAAGAAATGAGCTCATTTGAGGTCATAAGGAGACTAAAACACTACATATTTATAAACCATAACATCACAAACACGGTATAGGGGTGAGATAATGGCAAAAAAAACTGCTAAGAAATCTACTAAGAAACGCGCGGCTCCCAAACGAGCAGCAAAAAAAACTGCTAGTAAGCGAGCGGCGAAATCAACTGCACAAAAAACAGTTCCTGCGCAAGCTCCTGTGGTTACACAACCAAGAGATGAACACCTTGTGCTCTCGCACTTGATGTACATCCTCTTCTTGTTCTCATCAGGACTTGCAGCAGTGTACACAGTGCAGTTTCTGATTGAGAAAGCAACGCTCCCAGAATACTACGGCGTTGCAGCAATCGTGTTCTTAGGTTGGGCGTTCTTGTTTAAGCTCTTTGCGCACAAAGTACACGCACCCAACTAATTTTTATATTTACTTTTCTCTTCTTTTGTCATGACAGATAAAACTGCAGGACAAGAACTACACGAGAAACTCTTCACGAAAAGACAACACGCAAGCAAACTCCTTGATGCACAAGAAGTGGAGACGTTCGCACACGAATACAAGAACTTCATCTCAGAAAACAAAACAGAGCGAGAAGTCATCAAAGCAATCGTCGCTCTTGCAGAGCACGCAGGATTTATCAACCTCGCACAGGCCGGAGGAGTCGAAGCAGGAAAAACCTACTACAAAGTTGACAACCACAAAAACCTCGCACTCATACGATTTGCAGGACTCAAAAAAGTTCATGCCACGGCAAGCCACGTAGACAGCCCGTGCCTACACCTTAAACCCTATCCACTCGCAGAACAACACAAACTCGGCCTTCTCAAAACGCATTATTACGGCGGAATCAAAAAATACCAATGGCTCAACATCCCACTCGCTCTACGAGGAGTGGCGTACACACAAACAGGCGAGCGCAGAGAAGTATGCCTTGGTGAAGAAGACGCATGCTTTACCATACCTGATCTGCTCCCGCACCTCGCAAAAGACCAGTTCGCAAAAACAGCAAAAGAGCTCGTGGTAGGAGAACAACTCAACGCCATCGCAGCAACACTGCCGTATGAGGATGAAAAAGTAAAAGACAAAGTCAAACTCGCCCTCGCAAATGCCCTTAACGAAAAATACGGTCTCATAGCAGAAGACCTCATCTCAGCAGAACTCTCATTCGTACCAGCAGGACCTGCAAGAGAAGCAGGAATCGACAAAAGCCTCATCCTCGGATACGGACACGACGACAGAAGCTGCGCATACACCACCGCACAAGCAATACTTGACGCAAAAAAAGCATCACACACACAGATCGCACTGTTTTATGATAAAGAAGAAATAGGAAGCTACGGACGCACAGGAGCACAAAACTTGTTTATGAACCGACTCATCGAAGACCTACTCGAACTCTCAGAAACAGACCTGCGACCAAGCCAAGTATGGGAGAACACAAACATCCTCTCAGCAGACGTGACCGCAGCAGTAGACCCGAACTTTCCGGAAGTACACGATACAAGCAACGCTACATACCTCGGATACGGGGTGGCACTAGAGAAATACGGTGGCGCAGGAGGAAAATACTCAACAAACGACGCAGACGCAGAATATATGCACGCACTCACCACACTCTTTAACACGCACAACATCCCATGGCAAACAGGAGAGCTAGGAAAAGTAGACCAAGGAGGAGGCGGAACGATAGCAATGTTTCTTGCACGACAAGGAGCAAACGTCGTAGACATTGGACCAGCAGTACTCGGGATGCACGCACCCTACGAGCTCATCGCAAAACACGACCTGTACGCAGCATACAAAGCATACCATACGTTCTTTGAGCAGTCACTAAAGAGTAATGAAGATGCGTAAAGTATATTAGCGAGGAAAGCTTTCGCGTCGCATGGTATACTCAACAATGGGTGTGAACCCTGGCCGTGCATTTGACATGGGCGAGCAGAGCAGACAAGCAACAGCATCAGGATTCTATCGAGATACCAAAACACGGTATGACGCGCAAGACGCCGTAACGCTCTCACCAGCTCAGCGCGCACTCACGTACAAGCCGCTGTTTCAGACGCGAGGGGTGTACTCTGCAACAGACGCGCTAACGACTACACTCTCATACAATCCGGTGGCGACACAAGGACTCTACGCTACTCGCCCGTACGACCAATCAACGCTCACAAAACGACAAGAAGAAGAGCTTGCGAACTTACTGTCTGAACAATCTACTTGGCGTCGAGCATCATAAACACTTTTTGATGTACGACGAATACTCGTACACACAACTATATAAGCAACGCACAAATTCTGGGTATGTAGATGGAACTTATCATTACGGAAAAACCGAGTAGTGCAACAAAGATTGCTGAGAGCCTCGCAGACACCAAAGCAAAGAAAGTAACCAAGAACGGTGTGAGCTACTACGAGCTGACGCGAGACGGACGAGCAGTAGTGGTCGCAAGCGCGGTTGGACACCTGTTTACCGTAGCAGAAAAAGAAAAGAAAGGATGGACGTACCCCGTCTTTGACGTACACTGGGTTCCCAGTCACGAACAAGACAAAGGAGCAGCCTTTACAAAAAAGTATCTTACTGTAATCAAACAACTCGCAAAAAAAGCAGACAAAGTAACCATCGCAACAGACTTTGACATAGAAGGAGAAGTCATCGGATACACCATTCTCAAACACGCCTGTAAAAAAGAAGATGGCGAGAGAATGAAATATAGTACAGTCACAAAAAAAGACCTGCAAAAAAGCTACGACAACAAAATGCCAACACTCGCGTGGGGACAAGCGCACGCGGGAGTCACCAGACACGAGCTGGACTGGTACTACGGAATAAACTTATCAAGAGCACTCACGCTCGCAGTAAAAACTACTGGCGGATTCAAGATACTGTCCTCAGGACGCGTGCAAACGCCAGCACTAAAAATTCTTGCTGAGCGAGAAAAAGAAATCAAAGCATTCGTACCAGACCCGTACTGGCAACTTGAACTTCACACACCAGAGATTGTGGCAATGCACGAGCAAGACAAATTCTGGAAGCAAGAAGAAGCAACCACCGCACAAAAAAACGTCACGAAACAAGCAGACATCACCGCTGTTGATACTAGACAATTCCAGCAAGCACCACCACACCCATTTGATCTCACAAGCTTGCAGACAGAAAGCTACAGAAGCTTTCGAATGAGCCCAAAAGAAACCCTACAACACGCTCAAGACCTCTACACAGCAGGGTACATTAGTTATCCAAGAACAAGCAGTCAACAACTGCCTGAAGAGATCGGTTATCAAGACATCCTCAAAGCACTGGCGAAACAAAAAATGTACCACGAACTCGCACAAACACTTCTTACTAAAAAAGCGCTCAAACCAAATAACGGGAAAAAAACAGATCCCGCACACCCAGCAATCTTTCCAACAGGAGCCGCACCAAGCAAGATGCGAGAGCGAGCAAAAAACGTGTACGACATCATCGTGCGCCGATTCATGGCAACATTTGCAACGCCCGCAACAAGAGAAACTATCAAAGTACGTCTTGAAAGCGGAGGAGAAGGATTTACCACGAGCGGAACGCGCACGGTAGAACCCGGATGGCACACCTACTACGGGCCCCACGTCAAACAAAAAGAAGAAGAGATGCCAGCCCTGACGAAAGGACAAACACTTACTGTTAAGAAAACAGAACTCCTTGACAAAGAAACGCAGCCACCAAAACGTTACACGCCATCAAGCATTATCAAAGAACTCGAAAAACGAGGGCTTGGAACAAAAGCGACGCGCGCAGACATCGTAGAAAACCTCTTCACACGAGGATATGTGCATGAAGATAGCATACAAGTAACTGAGATAGGAATGCACACAATAGAAACACTCGAAAAATACGTTCCAGAAATCATAGATGAACAACTCACGCGACAACTCGAAGAAGAACTCGAAGGAATACGCGAAGAAAAAACCACGCCAGAAACAGTATTGTCGCACGCAAAAGAACACCTCACAAAAGTACTAGACCACTTCAAAGAGCACGAAAAAGAGATTGGACAAGCGCTCATGGACGCAGAAAAAGACACGCGAGACGCACGAACCATACTCGGCCCGTGCAACGCGTGCGACGACGGAGAACTCCAGATACGCAAAGGACGATACGGACTCTTTGTTGG
>SKXU01000007.1 GCA_007128245.1 Candidatus Woesearchaeota archaeon | reverse complement strand
TCGGGTGGACCAATGCAGTCTTTGCAAGACTGCATCACGACACAACAAAAGACTTATAAGGCGTCTTGGTGAGAATGCGACCGTGGTAGTAGAAACAACAGCACTCACGCTGCACATCCTCTCAGCATCAGTGGCGCTTGGAGCAGTCGCAGTAACAGACTTTCTGCACTTGCGCAGCATGAAGAATCATCGACTAGAAGTAAAACTCCTCCCCGTATATCCCTATCTCACACAACTCATCTACCTCGCAGTAGCAGGACTGCTCGTCACAGGAATCACAGTACTGTATTTTCGTCCACATCTGCTTTCAGGAGCGTTTTTTCACCTCAAAATGGCGTTGTTTGCGATTGTCATGATCAACGGAGTTATCCTCGGAAAAAAAATAGGTCCGATGCTTGAGAGCACCATAAAAAAGAACCTTGCAACAAAAAAATTCTTGATACAAAGCAGCCTTCTTGGAAGCATCAGCGTCACCACATGGATAGCAATATTCGTCCTTGCACTCACAAAAAACACTGGATACACCGTACCACAATTCATCACCGCACACATCGCATTCTTTCTTGTAGTCTTCTTTGCAAGCTACGTGATGCAAAGCAAAAGCTACCCACACTAACGCTTACTCTTCAAAAAAGCTAAGAGCAACAATCCCGTGCCAAGACCAATAAACAATCCTGCAGGAACTTGATTAAGCAAGAACCCAAAGCCCATACCTGCAAGCAAACAACCAGGAACGACCAAGCCATACGAATCCTCTTTTTTCCTCGTCATACACTGGATTGGATACCATTGTATATAATCCTTTTCTCCCGAGCGCTTTTAAACACCACAGCCTTACCAAGACCATGTCAGATGAAGAACTCTTGATGCAGATGCTTAAGCGAGCAAAAACACTCCTCGCACAACACTTTCCACCACAGCACATACACGAAAAATCAGCCAAAGAACTCGTGACAGAAACAGACCTTGCCATTGAGCAAGCCCTACGAGAGATGATTTACACGCACAAACCAGAACATGCTATCTTAGGAGAAGAAGAAGAAAGCACACAAGGAAACGAGCACTTATGGATTATCGACCCGCTTGACGGCACAACCAACTACGCACATAGCATACCCTACTTTTGCAGTGCAATCGCACTCACAACACGCCGCACGCCACAACTCGCAGGAGTAACAACGCTCTCACACACGTTTCGTGCAACCACCACGCACGCGTACATGGATGATCACGTCTTGTACACCCCAAAGCCACCAACGATTGAGCAAGCCTTCATCGCATTCTGCCACAAAAACACTCCCGAAAGCATTCACGCAATCAGCTTACGATACGAACGATTCAAGAATGCAACAAGAGACTTTCGTAGATTAGGATCCGCGAACTTGGAACTGTGTATGGTGGCAAGTGGTGCGTTACACGCATTTATCGGACACGACCTGCCACCTTGGGACTTCACCGCAGGATGCATGATTGCACAACAAGCGGGATGCACCGTCACCGCATTAGACGGAGGACCATGGACGCGACCAGGAGTTACGGGAGTGCTCGCAGCACACCCTGCGCTCCACGCACAGCTTCTTGCGCTGTGGACTCAAACAAGACATTAAAAAAGCGAGACATACTCCTGAGCACATGACAAATCCTCACATGCGCTACGGAACAGGAACACAAGTAGGCATTCTCACGCTATGGACCAAAAAAGAACACGTGCTCACACATATACCAGAAGAACTCTACGCAATAGCAAGCCAACTCTACAGCCGAGACGAAGGAATAAGCCAACTTATGCGAGGACTTCTTAAGAATCCGCAGATACGAGACATCATCATGGTAGGAGCAGACCTGAACAAATGCTCAGACACCTTGCTTGCGCTTTGGGAACACGGAGCACAAGACGGACGCGTCATCGGAGCACCAGGATATATCGACACAGAACTCCCTGCGCAAGCAATAGATACTGTTCGCGCACACGTCACGCTACACGATTTACGCACAGAAAAAGACTACGCCAACGTCGCTGCGTACATCAAAGCACTCCCGAAAAAAGAGCCGTGGGGAGCGCCGCAAGAATACCCGCAGCCAACCATCACACCCCCCACACACTTTCCCACAGGACATCAACACGCCATACGACACGACAGCATCGAGCGAGCAAGCGTGGAACTGGCGCACTTACTGGCGCGATTTGGCGCCCTTGCAAATGTGCACGTACACCTCACTCAGCAAGGAACACTGCCCTCGCAGGTGCAAGAACAAGAAGAAACATACACGACAAACGTCCTAGAAAACCTTCCTGGAACGTACGGAGAGCACCTGCACAAAAAGCAACGGCTGGCACGACTCGTCCAACAACTCACGCAAAAACAATCAGCGGTCATCACCTTTGGAGACGACGTAGAAGAACCACTTCTGGATCTTGTAGAAGTGTATTATCACGATAACGCACTCCACCTCACCTGCCAGCTGAGAACCACAACACTCGGAGAATTCCCTCTGCTGGCAAGCGCAATGTTCACCCTACTCACCCTCATCGCATCAGAACTCGATGAGCCAGCAGGAACAGTCACAATCACCACAGCACTCCTTACGACCACGAAACGATACGAAGACGCATGGAGTGCAAAACCACACATCCTCAGACGACAAGGAGACCCAAAAAGCAACTTACTCATACGCATACGACAAGGACGCATATGGATTACGCACCTCTCGCCACACGGAAAACGACTGGAAGAATTCAGCGCAGAAAACGCGAGAGAAGCATACAAACGACTCGTCGTCGAGCACCGAATCACAGACCTCTCCCACGCAGCATACGCAGGGTATGAGCTCGCAAAAGCAGAGCACGCACTCAAGACAGGAGGGATGTATGAGCAAGACGAAAACAATTAAATACGCACATCGCTAAGGGACAGACATGCATGCGCGTCTGCTCCTCCTCTTAGTGCTCCTCATGGGTGGATTCGCGACGGCAAACCTAGGAGACCTCACAGGAGATGGAAGCGTTGGATTACCGGACCTTCTCATTATCGTAGAAAACATTGGTCAAGAAAACTATTTGCCAGCTGCAGATATCAACCAGGATGGAGTGGTGGACATACTAGATCTCGTGATGGTCGCACGACTGTGGGGAACGCAATATGAAGAATCGCTTCCTCCCCAACCACCAGTACTTGCGTACGCACGAGCTTCCGGAGACACAACGATTAACCTCGGAAATGGACCTGGAGAACATGCACAAGAATACCAGGTGCACGTGTCCACGACAGCAGGATTTACTCCCAGCAGTCACACCCACTACGAAGATATTGGCTTGCTTGCGGATGGAACTCCCTACCCGCATACAATCAAAGGATTAGAACCTGAAACAACATACTATGTGCGTGTGCTCGCCATAAACGCTCATGGGATGGCTGCATCGGTCGAACAAAGCGCAACCACGCTCCCTGCCTATACTATCCAAGTAGATGAGAGACCACATGAGCCGCCAGGATTCACGCAAGTCACTTTCAGTGACTGGTCAAGTCTGCCACCAAGCGACTGGACGCACTGGGGAGGCACAGGTGCATATGGGGAACAAACAATCGATTCCATCACTTCTTCGCCTTTTCCAGGAGGACTCCTTAGGCAGTCCTTTCATGGAGGATCGCCTTCTGGACATGGAGGAGGAAGAACGCGCTACACGTTTAACGAGCCCGTGCGAGAAGTGTATATCTCGACATGGTATTACATTGAAGAGAACCTTCTTGGAAACCCTGTACACGTAAAAATGGGTTTTCTCCAAACAACAGATGATAACGGCGGACATCATATGCACGGATCATTTATCTCGCGTAACGCCGCAAACCTCGCGCACAATCCTCCCGGATGGTTTACTACGTGGGGGATTCGTTTGCGAACAGGCTGGAGCATTACAGCGCAACTTGAAGCAACAGCAGTGGAAGTGCCTCGAGGAGAGTGGTTTCACATAGAGTACTACCTGAGATATCAAGATATGGGAGAGGAAAATGGTGTGTTACGTGTGTGGCAGAACGGTGTAGAACTCTTCTCCTTTGACAACATAACTATTCCAGGAGAAGGATTTGCGAGTTTTAGACATGAGGGTGTTCACGGAGGAGGAGGATTTGGACCGCCAGAGGATACATCGTATGCAGTAGGACAAACGTATATCTCGATTCCAGGGTAATAGTTATATAGCCTTGCTTGTCTTTGCACATATACCATGGATAGACGTTTTTCACGCATCAAAGCATACTATGACGCGCAAGACCGAGAAAAACACCTTCAGGGACAACTCCCCATGCGATCAACAGAAGTTGGTTTTTGGGGCGTCTCCCACCTAGAAGACGTACAAATATTCTTTTTGCAAAAACGATTCCCTCCCGAAATGCGATTCTTAGACATCGGGTGCGGAGATGGGCGTGTAGTGGCAGTAGCGAGCTTGTACATGATGGCACACGGAGTAGAATATGATGCGGAACTGGCACACGTCGGAGTGCAAGCACTCAAAAACCTCTCCCTGCGTGCATCCATCACATGCGCAGACATTCTTGACATTGACATAGCACAATACGATGTCATTTACATGTACGCAGACAGAAACTTTTCCTACCTCAAAGAAAAGCTTTTGCGAGAACTCAAAGGAACACTCTATTTGTATCACGACACATACCATCCTGACTTTCTGGTCAAACAAAAAACGACGTGGATAGGACAAATACCCATCTTCGCGTACCGCGCACCTACTCTGCAAGAGTGAACAACGTTTAAAAGCTCTGTTCAAGCAGAGACACTATGGAATTCCCGGTGAAGAGGCGAGAGATACCTAGTTCTCACATCCCTGACGACATACAACAGATCGCCTATCAATTCACCACGCTTGTACACAAGGAACTCGGAGACCTCGTGCGAGCAGTTGTCTTATTCGGTTCTGCCAGTAGAGAGCCAGCGAAGAAACCACACGACATAGACATACTCATCATCATTGATGATGTACATGTCACTTTCACGGCAGAACTACAACAAGCATATCGAATCATCGTAGAAAACTGTGTGCGACACGTAGATACGCGACTGCACATCACCACGCTCAGATTTAGCAATTTCTGGGAGTATGTACGCACAACAGACCCAATCGTCGCCACTATTTTACGCGACGGAATAGCCATTTTAGACACAGGATTTTTTGGGCCGATGCAGCTATTGTTGAGACAAGGAAGGCTGCGACCAACCCACGAAGCCATGTGGAGTTACTGGGCGCGAGCACCCCAACTCACGCTCGCAAGCAAATGGAAGCTCATGCTTGGAATCATCGACTTATACTGGGCAGTAATTAACAGCGCGCACGCAGCGCTCATGGCAGCAGGAGTGACGCCACAAACACCAGAACACGTACCGCAGCTGCTCAAAGAACACTTTGTAGACAAAGGACTCCTAGACGAGCACTACGCGCGTATTGCGGAGCGCTTTTTCACATTACAAAAAGACATTTATGCACGGCGCATAGAAACAGTGGCGGGAGCACGATATGACAGACTTTTTGAGGAAGCAGACGACTTTGTCAAACGCATGAGAACCCTTCTCCCATAAACCACTTAAAGAGCATATTTCTTCTGCAGTCATGAAAGACTTTGAGGAACGAAAAACGCACGCGCTCTGGAGGATGAGCGAGCTTGACAGGAGCAAAAAAGGAAGCGTGGATGAGCACGCAAAACCCCTGATAGACGCGATAAACGCGCACCCTGATTACTACACGACCTCAAGCTGTGCAGGAAGAATACTGCTTCTCGTAGAACCGCCCTCGCAAAAGAAAAACGAGTATGCATGGCCGCTTGTCACGCACGAACATGCAGACCCACAAGCATTCCTCAACACCATACACGCACTCTCGCACACACAAGGAACGGTATGGATGAGAATGCAAACAGTCATTATTCATGTCGCAGCACGAGATCTGACAGCAGCAAACGTGCTATTAAGACAATTTCATCCGCACGGATGGAAACGATCAGGAATATTCTCAACAGAACATGATGTGATGATAGAACTTCTGTCAGTAGAAGGAATGGACGCGCCAGTGATACAAGATAAGAAGGTACTTGTGGATGAAGCATTTGTCATGACCTTTATTGCTCTTGCAAACAAAAAACTGACTATGGCACACGAAAAAATCCTTGCAGGCACGCAACGAGTGAAAAAGCTTTAAAAACACGGCGCGCCCAATACGTGCTATGAAGATTAGCTTTTACGATCCTGACGAGAACCCGCCCAAAAAAACCAAACAATCAGACCACATAGGATTCACGCTTGAGTGGACAGAAGAGCTTGGCTGGAAAGAAAACCCCTTCACACTCCCAGGTCACCTGCTTGCAGGAATGGAAGAAGAACGGAAAGAAATAAACCTCTTTTTTGTCAAACAAAAAAAGTTCGGCATCATCCAAGCAGGCCCAGGATATGGAAAAACAACCCTGATGTTCTGGCTCAAAAACGAACTTACGCACTACAAAAACATTTACGGACACTACCTTGATGCACAGGCAGCCTCAGGAGAAGGATTTCTGCAGGCACTAGCCGACCCGTTCAAAGGACTCTTCTCACGACACGAACCAAAAACAGGTGTGGAGCTGTGCGAGCTCATCATAAGAAAAGCAAAAGGAAAATACGTGCTGCTAGTGGATAATGCACAAAAACTCACCGCAGAAAACCTTGAAGTACTCGGAGAACTCCTCAACATCGACTGCAGCATCATCCTCGCCACAACGCACAAAATAGATAAACTCCCTGCAAAAGACGAGCTAGAACTCAAGCTTGCAAAACGAAGTGGAGAAGAATACGCAAAGATCCTTCAAGACAGAATTGAACGCGCAGGCGGACAGGGCATTAAACCATTCACAAAAACAGTCATTGCACGTATCGCAAAAGAAACAGATAATACAAGAGAATTTCTTGACCTCGCACAAGAAACAGCGATTAACATCGCGCTAAAGCGAGCAAACCTAGATGAAGAAGTGCCTGAAGAAGTTATCGCAGAAGATGAGGAACAAAAAGCCTCAAAGAAACGATCCGGCAAGAAGCGTCAATACGATGAACTTATCGAATCACTCACAGAAGGAATGGAATAACTCAGCGCTTTGAGAAATTAAACATCTCAGATAAATCAACTTTTGACTCGGCCTTATCAGAAACAGGTTTTTTCTCCTCTTGCACTGCTGGTTGCGGTGATGATGGAGTGTTCTCTTCTTGAGTTGCGGGAGGCCGTGCTTGTTGCTGCTCAGCAGAATTAAGCATGAGACCAAACGCTTTCTGAGCAGGGTTTGCTCCTTGCAAAGGAGCAGAAGACTGCACCGAAGAAGCCTGCGGAGCTGGTGTTCGTGGCTGTTCTTGTGGAGCTGGCTCGCGTACAAGCTCTTGTGCAGCTGGTTCTTCGTGTTGCGTTGGCACCGATGATTGTTCATGTACGCGTTCTTGTGGAACCGTTGTGGGTGCTTCTTGTGTTTGCGGCCGCTCCTGCGAATCGACCGATTCCTCAGAAGCCGGCACATCCTCGGACGCAAAAACAGGAGCAACAGGATTTTGATATGATTCTGGACGCTTGAGCGCTGCAGTTTGCTCGCGAGTATCCTCGCTGAGTAACTCAGAAATAGGCGTATCTTGCGAAATGCTCTCATCCACGTTAAACGCTCGCGGAGGAGGAACTCGCTGTTGAGGGTTCAAAGAAGGGTCTTCGCGTCGCTGCTCAAGACGTTCTTGCTGACGAATCTCTGTGCGCACAATGTCGCGAGCCATCTCCTCGGCTCGAGTCTCAGAAGCAGCGATTCCTGTGCTGCGAAGTGTCTTTGCAAGTTCCTTAATGCGTTGCTGGAGGGCGGGCGTATCCATATACTAGTAGCCGGAAATCATTCTTTTTAAACTTTCCGTAACACCAATAAGAAATCGTGCTGATCAGAAAGCTCTTCCTGCACAGAAAAGCGTTGCTTGAGCAAAGAAACAATCTCATGGCTTGCAGGAGCTTTTTTGAGCACGCCAACAAGACACACATCGCCACACACACGAAACAACTCCTCAACACCACGACGGAAATCCGAGTAGTTATGCAACGCAGTAAGTGAGAGCACCACAGGAAAGGCACTATCAGAAAACGGCAACTGCTCGCCACGAGCGCAGAGTACACGGACGCCCGCGGGAGCGAGATCAAGAAGTGGTTGAGAAGGATCAACACCGACATACTCGCGATCAGAAAAAAAAGAAGATAGATGCGCAGTTGCGCACCCCACATCAAGCACTGCTCCCTTGGGAAGCATTACTCGAGCAAGAAGTGCGCGGAGCTTGCGCTGCTGCTCAGCACCATGAAGCGCATTATATGATGACGCGATATGATCGTACATGGAAAAGAAAAAAAAGAGGAAAAAGAAAAACGTTTGTATTTACTTGCGCTTTGACAATACGTGGTCAATACTTATCTTGCCTGCGCCGGTAAACACAAACAATACAAGCACTGAAAGCAAGAGCAAGTCCAGTCGTGCACCGCCAAAACCGCCTCCGGAGAGTTGAACTGCGGATGCGACAACCATTACTACGCTCAAAGGAAGTGTCGTCCAGCGAACAAACGCTCCAAGAACCAAAGAGAGTCCTCCGACCACTTCAACAACTGCCACAATATACGCGAGTACGATCGGCACAGGAAAACCCATGTTTGTGAGCATCCCTACAAATCCGTCAATGCCGCCAAGCTTGGTGCTTCCCGCAACCAAAAAGATAGCTCCAGCAACAAGTCGAACAAGCTAAAACCCCCAATCTTGATATTTTTCACATGATTTCATTTGCATATCACCCAACTATGAAAAGAGTAGGTGGTATATAACATCACTTTCTAATAGTCGCGCAACTGCCACGCGTAATACGCACTGCGAACAACAGAACCAAGTTTGCCAGTAAGCATCACTCCCTGAGGAGAAATAACCAATGCGTTACTGCCAAGCGAGAGCATATCCCCCTTGTGACGATACGAAGACTGTTTGAGTGAGCGCTGCTGCTCCATGCGACGAATATTCTCAACCACAATATCCGCTTCTTGCACGGCAGCCTGCGCGGTAAGCGGAGCGCCTGACTGCGCACAATCGCCCGCAGCAAAGACATGCGTTTGACCCTTAACACGTAAAAACTCATCAACCAAAATACCTTTATGCACAGGCACCCCAGAAGGAATATCGGTACGCACACCCGCACACCACACACAAATGTCGTACTCAAACGAATCATTCTTGGTAACCACCGTACGCTTGGTGATGCGCTCAACAAGCTCATTTGTATGCACAGAAACTCCTTGGCGAGCAAGCTCAGAAAGCGCGTACTTGCGAGCCTTAGCGGGAAAGAGAGGAAGAATTTCACTATCTCCTTGCAATACCACGACCTTGGCAAAAGATGACAGCTCAGAAGCAACCTCGATCCCTGTAGGGCCGCCACCGACGACAACAATGCGCCGCGCAGGCAATGACTGCTTAATCTTGCGCACGTCAGCAAGAGAGTAAAACGGGATTGCATACTCTTTTGCTCCACTCACAGGAAGAATACACGTAGCCCCAGTAGCAAGTACAAGATAATCATAGGTATAGTGAGCACCCTTAAGATGCACATGTTTTTTTTCAAGATCAATAGACTGCACGCGACCAAGAATCACGTCAGGATGAGAATGAGGGATGCTGCGCGTAGCGTACGACTCATCTCTAGATAGGCAATCAGGAAGCCGAGGAAGAAACACGAACT
>SKXU01000074.1 GCA_007128245.1 Candidatus Woesearchaeota archaeon | reverse complement strand
GCAAACGAGGAAGATACAACATGTCCAAAGAAGCAATAGATGCCTTTACACGGTCAAGCTGCATGCCCGTTAAGAGTGAACGCTTGACCGTTAACCCAATGACGCCTGTCTTGTCAAGAATATCTAAAACGAGCTGTGCGTCCTTTAAGTTGTACTCAAGCAAGAGCTCAGGATTATTCTTGTACGCATCAGCAATCTGCTCGTATCTGTCTTTTCCAGTAAACAATTTTCCGTCGCCCGCAAACTCCTGTGCTGCACTTTCAAGCGTGTAACTGTCAAGACGAATAAAACTTGATTTTAATAGTTGAATACCATCAAGCACCATGCGCCCAGGAATGTCTGCTGAGGAGTCGCGGAAAAACTCTGACATCACGCGTAGCGAACACTCACGCGCCATACGACCCCACTCCCAAGAAACGCCGTGCTGACGATACTTTTCTTGAAGTACTTTTAAGTCAAAATCAATGACGTTCCACCCAGTAATGATATCTGGGTCAATATCCTGAATAACCTCGCTCAGAGCAATAAGCAGTTCTTTTTCGGTTTTGCACACGCGAGCGCCCGAAACGTCTTTTGAGGAAATAATAAGTTTTTCTTCTCGGTCTTTGGTTGCAAGACACACACTCCACAGCTGACCTGCACGCTTATCCGTTTCAATGTCTAAGGAGAGGACAACAAGATCAGGACTCCACGTGCTTGAGCGGACACGAGGATTCGTATAGACACGATCAACACGCGTTCCTGGCTCAAAATCACCATCGAGCACGAGCGAACCAGTAAGTGCGTTATCAATAAGAAAGCGATACGCAAAACGAATATCTGCTTCATAACACTGCACCCCCGCATCCTCAAGCTCACGACGCAGCGGAGGAACATCCTTGGGAATGCGCACAACCACTTTGGTTACCGGCTCGCCAGAAAACGTGGTCAAAGACGTGTCTTGAAGCTGGAGCTGAGAAACGCTTTTTGCAGCGTCCACATCACTGTTTTTGATATAAAAAAATGGCTGCTGATCAAAATCAGCTCGAAACGTCTCTCCCGTCTCAAGACGACCCACAAGCTGCACCACAGGTTTGTCATCAACAATGGAGTAGGTAGGATATACGATAAAGCCGGAGACCATACATACGGCAGGGAGTGAGCATTAATAAACACAGCGCTCATAAAACCTTATAAATTACGAGAAACGTAAACTGAGTATGAATATCGCGGCAGAGCTTGGACGCATGCTCCTGCTCTTATTTTTGACAAGCTTTATCGTAGCAGTCCTGTGGCAAGTGCCTTGGTTTATGACACTCATACTCCTCTTGCCCCTCGCAATTTCTGTACTCCTCTGGCCACACCCCTCAACCGCAGTGAGCTACTTGGTAGGAGCAGTGGTCGGAACACTGCTTACTGCGTGGTCAGTTCTGGGAGCAATAGAAAACCCGCACCAAGGACCGCTCGTATTCTTATGGCTACCACTCATCTGGGGACCAGCAGGAGTGCTGATTAAGCGCGCAGAGGTCGTGATCAAATACGTCTGGGTGCGGTCCAAAACACGCGAAGAACTCCCTCCGCTATGAAAACAAGTTGCGTAGTTTCTGCGTGATTGCACGCTGAGTGGTTTGGTCGTGTACAGAACCAATCGTTTGTTGCACAAGATTTTTGTGTAGGGTAAACAGCATATCAACGTAGATATTGCTGTCAAAGCGGATGTCTCCTTGTGTTGCGCTTCGTGGAAGAGCCACCTCATAGGCTTTAATCGAACGTTTTTTTGTAGTAATTTGACAAAGAATAAGATTGTCTCCCCCGGGAGTTGCAACCACAACTGCAGGCCTGAGTTTCGTTTGTGTGAGATCACTGAAGGGAAAATTGACAAGCACAATATCATTCGGATTCATTGCAAGTATGCGAACGCTTCCTCATCTTCTTTGCTGTTCCAACACTCACCAAGAGCTAGCTCTGAGAGTAAAGCGGCTTCATTGACATCTTCGGGAAATGGCTTTATGAGTAATTCATCGCCTTTGCTTACCACAAGAGCTTTCTCTCCTTGTTTAAATGCTGTGAAGGCCTTGGGAATCGTTATTTGCCGTTTTGACGAGATGCGCACAGTGCGAATATCCAAAGTCATATCAGAAGTAAAGCAAGTAAAGTATTTAAGGTTTCTTGGTTGGCAACCTCGAAAAATCATATGTACCTACACGTACTGGATCACTCACAACACAAGGTTTCGGCAGCCCGTCACAGGAGAAGTGGAGTGCGACACTCAAGCAAGCAGCAGTACGAGAAGTAGCTGAAGAAACAGGAATAACAGAGTATACGCGGATCATCTCAGACAAAACCAATTACTCCGTGAAGACGCATTCGCAATGCACGTGCCACAAGAAACAAAAGTGCGCCTTCGTTCAGAGCATACAGCGTGCACACGGGTTTTGTACGAAAAAGCTCTTGAGCTGTTGCACCAGAAGAGTAACAAGAAAGCGCTTAGAAAGCTACAGCTCCTACTCACGCACAAGCATTTAAAAACGCAGCCCGGCACTACTCCTCCATGACACGCATAGCAGTAGTAGAGGCAGATAAGTGTGACCAATCAAAGTGTGGAGGATTGTACTGCGCAAAAGTATGCCCTATTAATCGTGCAGGCGACGAATGCGTGTATGAAGGAGAAGACGGCAAAGCAAAAATTATCGAGTCTATGTGCGTAGGATGCGGAATCTGCCCAAAAAAATGTCCGACAAACGCAATCACGATAGTCAACCTTCCTGACGAATTTAATGAGCAACCAATTCACAAATATGGAGAGTCAGGATTTCAACTCTACAACCTCCCCACACCAGTCTTTGGGAAAGTGGTGGGCTTACTCGGAAGAAACGGGATTGGAAAAAGTACTGCCGTAAAAATCCTTGCGGGAATGCTCAAACCAAACCTCAAACAAGACCACGAAGCAAGCCTTGACGAGCTCATCAGCTATTTTAAGGGTACAGAAGCACAAAGCTATTTTGAGCGACTAAAAGAAGGAAAAATCAAAATCGCCTACAAACCGCAACAAGTAGAAGCCATCCCAAAAAGCTTTAGCGGAACCGTGCGAGAACTACTGACAAAAGTAGATGAGAAACAAGAGCTTAAGAGCATCGCAGAAACACTTGAGCTCACAGCCATTCTTGACAGAAACATCACGCACATCAGCGGAGGAGAACTTCAACGCGTAGCAATTGCCGCAACAGTACTCAAAGACGCAAACGTGTATTTCTTTGACGAACCAACAAGCTACCTTGACATCAAACAACGAATCAAAATCAGCCGTTTTATACGCTCACTCACAAACGAAAACACCGCAGTCGTCGTGATTGAGCACGACCTTATCATCCTTGACTACCTCACAGATCTTGTGCACCTGATGTACGGAAAAGAGAACGCGTACGGAATCGTCTCGCAACCAAAAAGCACGCGCAACGGCATCAACATCTACCTCTCAGGATACCTTCCTGAAGAGAACATGCGCTTTCGCTCAACACACATCACCTTTGATGTGCGAGGAGTGCGAGAAATTGAGCGAGACGCATTCCTTGCTGACTGGGAAGCCTTTGACGTCAAGAAAGGAGAATTCACCCTAAAAGCAGACCAAGGAACCATACACGCACACGACATCATCGGCATTCTTGGAGAAAACGGCATAGGAAAAACGACCTTCGTAAAAGAACTCGCAACAATAGAGGGAGAAACAAAACACGGATCGCTCAGAGTAGCACACAAACCTCAATATCCTCCCGCCGACGACACGCTCGTGATGACCTACCTCATGCAGGCAATGAAGTATGATGCGCAACTCATCAAACCACTCGAGCTTGAAGAGTTATACGAGCGGCAACTCAATCAACTCTCAGGAGGACAACTCCAACGAGTCGTTATCGCAAAAACACTCGCAGAAGAAGCAGACCTCTACCTGCTTGACGAACCATCAGCATACCTAGACGTAGAACAGCGTTTGCGCATGTCAAAAATCATTCGCGAAATGATGGAAGTCAAAGGAAAAGCATGTTTAGTGGTAGACCACGACCTCCTCTTCATCGATTACCTCTCAGAAAAACTTATTGTGTTTGATGGAAAGCCCGCAGTATCTGGTCATGCGAAAGGACCATACACTATGGAAGATGGAATGAACCGATTCCTCTCTGATCTAGGAATAACATTTAGACGAGACGAGGAATCAGGACGACCACGAGTGAACAAAATTGGCTCTGTCAAAGATAAAGAGCAAAAGAGCAGCGGCAAACTGTACTACGCAGTTTGATCGCGCACCCAACGGGCATACGCATCATTAGCACTCACGCGCCAGCTGAGCACACAAGGCGTATCGTACGGATGCAGTTCACAGAGGACGTCGCAAGCAACTACCTCTTTTTCACAAGTGGTTTTGCAGAGCAGCACCCACTCATCTTCAGACACCACGTCGCCAGACCACTCATACATACTTGAGGAAGATATGCACGTTCCGCAAGCAACAAGACGCTTCGACAAGAGCGAAGACAGCATTGACTGCGCTGCTTGTTGCGAACTAAAAGTAGAGTATATCACGCTGATAGTCATACACGCACATCACAATGCAAAAACATTCTACGGTCAGCTTCCACAGCAAGTCGCAATACACGCAAATCCTCTTCAGACTCAGAAACCTGCTCTGCAATAGCGTATGCCCTCTTGCGAAGATCATCGCTAATCTGCATCGCTTCAGCACTCAAAGCATACCCTGTGAATGTGAAATCAGTGTGTGCGATATACCTCTGAACTGCATACATAAAAAATGATGAATGTGAAACACTAACATCAGATGGTCGAACTATTGGGCGTATCTCGTGTATTTGCGCTTGTGAAGAGAATACGCACTCTTCAAGTCTCTCAAAACCCTCAGGGTTGGTAGAATAAAACACTGCGTATTGGTCAATGCGCTGAGCAAGACCTGCAAATTCATACACTCCGAATGCATGCCGATAGTTTAACCGATGAGACTGCCAGAAGCAATCAATACACCGCTCAGGAGGGTTATCAGACCAGAACTGAATTAACGCAGAAAACTCGTCAAGATAGCCATGAGCATACTCTAAAAGCACTGGCGGTGCTGAGTGATTACTGCTCACAGCATACAGCGTTTGTTGATGCGCGCCCCAATACAACTGGGTTCCTTGCTCAAAAGCATAGTGTTCAGATACCGTTGCTGACACAACAAGGAAGGGAAGAGCAAACGCGAATGCGGCGACTACCACCACAAAAAATGTGAGCGCCTCAGCTTCGTGAATACGTTTGTGGCGAGATGCAGGACGAGAGAGGACAAAAAAGATTGTTGCCCCAAGAACGAGCGCAGGAACAACAGCGATAAACGATACAACATACCAAGGTAAAAATTGATCAGGAAGGAAAAATGAGAAGAGCACGACCAACAAAAGCGCAGATGCAAGACTGATAACGCCTGACTCAAGAAGAATCTTTGTGCGCTCAGAAAAATGCTTTCTTGACCACGCCCAAAAACCGAGCGGTACCGCGATCCACAGCGCGTGCACAGTCAGACCAAACACCGTCACCCACAACACAACAGTGGATATAATAGTCAGGCCAAACAAGGATTTGGACGAGAATGTTTTTTCTTTCACAACGCTCACCTATACTCTCCATACATCATGACGCTTTTAAATGTATTGTAACAAATAGTTAATATACGTTTGTATCTGTGCTTAATTATGATCAGAGAGTATATACGAGGAGTTCTCTTTATGAGTGCAGTGATTAGTACAGCATTTTTTTTGGTGTTCTCAGTTCATGCATTGACGCCAGAACAACAAGAAGCAAAACAATTTCTCGATGGAGTAACGCAACAAGCCCCATTTGCAGGTTTTGAGAGAGCACATATGCAAGATGTACGCACAGTCCTTGATTGGGCGCGCATACTTTCTGCAATCCTCATCGTTGCAGCACTCTTTGCGCTAGGGAGCGCAACACGAACAAGCACCGTGTTCGCAGGCACTGCACTCATTCTCCTGCCGGTGCTACTCGCATTCATTCCTTGGGAACAGTTTTTTGAAGGGTTTCACCAGCTTTTTTTCCCGCAAGGAAACTGGGTGTTCCCGTATGACTCACAGATCATTCAGACGTATCCTCCAAAGCTCTTTTTATGGAGCGCGGGAGCATGGGGGGCGCTGTGTATTACTAGTGGTCTTGTTTTGGTTCTGAGAAAAAAGATCCTAGCCCCTCGCTCGGAAAGTTCCACATAGGAGCGCGCTGTTTCTCTTTTGGTCGAAGGGCAGGCCAGTGCGGTCCAAAGTACCGAAAAAAGGAGAGGAACGCGGTAAACGCAACATTCTTTGATGTGGGTCGTACGGCTTGTTCTTTTACCATCCAGTGGCGTTCAGAGACTTCTACTGTGCGCACATGATACAATCCTAGCTCGACGGCGTGATGATGAATGTGTTGCAGCTGAGGTGTTGAAGGAACGTACGTCACGACATAGCCTCCGATTATTAGTGCTCCAGGAATATGCGGAAAAGCAGTCCAAGGTTCAGGCACATCTAAGATCATCGCATCCACGCCTGTTTCAACAATGCCTTCAGCAATGTCGCGATGATGAAACGTTACGTTGTCTTGCTCAAAAAGAGCTACGTTTTCTTGTGCGACACTAAGGTGCTCTTTGTTTTTTTCATAGCTAAACACGTGATTGCAGTGTTGAGCGAGGAACACTGTGAGTGCTCCAGAGCCGCTTCCTGCCTCAATCACGCGGCTATGCGATCCAAGACCTGCTGTTGCAAGAATAACCCCTGCATCTTTGAACGTAATTATCTGTGCTTCTCTACGTATGCGTTTGTAGCGATCAATAAAATGAGGAGAGAAAACGACGAGTTGCTCACCAGAATCAGTGGTGATGACCTCTCCATCTTGAGCAGCGTTGACAACCTCAGCGCGCACGCGACCGAATTGTGTGTGCACATCTGCTGTTTCGCGCTCTTGCACGAACACGCGTCCTGTGCCTGAAATAAGTAATCGATGTACGTGCATACTCCAGGGAGTTGTTGCGTGCTAATAAAAGCTACCTCTTTAGCAGCTTCCGAAAGAGATCTCTCGTAGGCAGCAACAAGTTTTTGTGAACGTGAACAATGACAGGCTGCACGACAGGTCGAATGGGAATCCACAACTTCATCAGAACTGGACCAAGCTTTTCGCGTGCAGCGTTCATCCACCGCGTCCCTGCAATCCGCATCTTCAATAACGTGACATTGCTGTCCTTGTGCAAGTCATACCACGCGCTGGAGGTGTAGATAAGTGCTGCTGCAAGAAGCGGAATAATGATATACCACACAAGTATTGAGAGGAGGCTTACTTCATCAGGTGTGAGTTCTGGACGTTCAATCTGAGGAGTTGAGGGAGGGGCTCGTTGAGGAGGAGGCACTTGCGGGCGCTCAAACTCGACAACTTCTTCCACGAGGTTAATATCAAGCGAGCAATCATTAACCGTGACGAGTTGATCCATGGGCATCATGTCATCATGCTCAACAATGAACCGATATCTTCCTGGGCGCGAGGGAGTAAAGGTAGCTTGGCCTTCAGCATTTGATGTGAGGGTCTGCACTTGTTGGCGTTGCTGGCCAAGAACTTCAAAAATCGTGATTGATGCTCCTTGAAACCGACTGCAAAACGCCGCTCCTTGAAATGCTCGACCATCAAGAAAACACGAGTAGCGAGAAGAGGCGTTGTAGACCTGAATGGTGGCTGTTTGATTCACACAAAACCTATCAGGAACTTCCAATACGAGATGCGAGCGCATCACGCGTTGCTGACAATCTTGCGGGCACGCAGTAGCGTTCTCTTGTGATTGACACACCCCATCACCACAGTACCCTATCGTAAGGGTGGCGTTCTGAGAGGTAGTGAGTTCACCATCACTTGCATAAAACGTGAACGTGTTTACTCCTCGGTGAGCGTCAAGAGCGACAAAACGTGCTCTCGCACGATACACGCCAGACATGTTCGAGGAGAGCTCAGAGATACGAAACAAGCTTGGCTCAACCCAAAACGTCATGTTCTCATCAACATTTTGGTCCAGCACAGTAATGTCAAACGTGATCACCTCACCAAAGTACCCTGTCTGATCAGCGATGGGTTGCATGATAGGAGGAAAGTTAAACGGCTCAACAAGAGCGAGGAGTGTTGCTTGGTCTGTTGCTTGTCCATCACTTACGGTTATGGTGATGGTGGTATTGGGCACATCTTGGGATGTGGGAGTCCATAGGATGCGAGCAGAAGTTTGGTCTATCGGAGTAACGGTGCCTCGTGATGATGTGAAGGTGAGATTGTCACCGTCAGGGTCTTGTGCTGAGACAGTAAAGTTTGTTGCCTGCCCTTCTGTTGCGAGCACTGCAGGTAATTGGTTTAGACTGGGAGGTTGATTAATGCGCGAGATTGTTTGTGTGAGGTTTTCCACAGTAGTGAGTTGAGCGTTTTCAGCGCGTACTTGCACGTGGATGAGCTCGTCAGGATAGTTCTGCCAACCATCAATTGGCTCGCTGATATTGATGTAGTAGACGCCCGATTGTTGACTGAGCGCAGTGAAGCCGGTGTAGGGCTCTTGTCCGATGCGATACCTCGCTTCGGTAACTAGCAGCGGGAGCGTGTCTTGGATGTTGATAAAGAACTGGTGGGAACCTGTGGATTCCGTGTTGATCGAAGGTGTGGCTGCTTGCGTCACGATAGGTCCTTGTTCAGTATAGGTGATTGTGACTGCGTCAACAGCGGGACTTACCTGGTTGTCTGTGGTAGCAAGCTGGACGCGATACTGATAATAGCGCCTCATGGGAGAGGTCACCATGCTCGCTTGCGGGCTTGCGTAGGGAGTCGACCAAGGACTCCACGAACCGTCAGGAGTAGGGCTGTTTCCGCTGCGCGTACTTATGAGTAGGCTTGTTTGTGGAGGGATTGTGGCCACCCAGCCAATCGTGACCAGAGGGTTTGATCCCAACTCCTTTATGTCACTCAGAAACGTTCCTGAAAGGGAGAAGTTCCCTTGCGTTTGTGCGAGGAGAAGCTGGTTGGAGAGGTTCTGAGTATTCTGATGCTCGCCTTGCGCAAAGTCTGCGTTGAACTGATCAATAATACTGGGTGCGAGTGCGAGGAGTGCGAGGAGTATGATGATGCGCTTCATAGTTTTTCTAACCCTCCAGTTTTTTTGTAGTCTTCAAGTGTTTGTTTGAGCGCTTGTGGACTTACTCCAAGACGCTCGGCATAACGCTCTATTTCTTCAAGGGACTCGTCGATGGGTTCTGGGGTGACTTGTTTTAAGAGTATTCCTTCTCCAGGTATTGCGTACGCATAAAACCCTGTTGATTCGTCAATGGCGAGTTCTTGACGAATGTCTTTTGGAATCACAATTTGTCCACGCTTATCTGCTTGGAGCAATTTGGGGTATTTCTTCATGGTGTTGAGGGTGGGAGCTGGGGGTGGGCCCCCTCAATCCCTCTGAAAATCAGAAACAATTGCTTTTTTTCAGTCACTATTACTGAATTTCAGAACAGAAATTAATAAAGTACTATGGAAAATAATAGGTGTTGTGACTACCGTCGTAAATGAACAGGAATATGAAGCACCTGAATCCGATTGTCAATCGAAGAGTAATCAGGAATGAAAACACCCACGCTATCTACACCTGTTCGCACAAACCCAAAATCTAAACCAAAAGAAGAATTGTACCTTTGTGCAGTCTCTAAACCGAGTTCAGTCAACCGCTCTGAGTCCCAAAAAAACTGTGTGTACGCAGTAAACCTGCGATTAATACCCGACATAAGATCGTACAAAGAGGGCTCTTGTCCAGAGACAGAAGAGAAGTCATCTAGCGAAAGTAAACCCTGATC
>SKXU01000095.1 GCA_007128245.1 Candidatus Woesearchaeota archaeon | reverse complement strand
TGACCCACGCCACGAGAACCACAATGAATCATTACCACGATTTGACCTTTTCGTGTGATCCCAAAGCGCTCAGCAACGCGCTCATCAAGGATATCATCAACAATTTGTACTTCAAGAAAATGATTACCCGCACCAAGCGTTCCCAGCTGTGAGCGACCACGCTTTTTTGCACTCGAAGACAGCTTTGACGGGTCAGCCTCGACGAACACGCCTCCCTCCTCAGTGCGCAAAAGATCTTCTTTGCGAGCAAAACCCTTCTTAAGCGCCCAGTGAGCACCTGATTGCAATACCTCATCAAGCTCCTGGTCAGAGAGTTGCAACGAGCTTTTGAGCCCAACCCCCGCAGGAACTTTTTGAAAGAGCAACTCAAGCAGCGGCTCGATAAGAGGCTCTACTCGCTCAACATCAAGGTCTGTCGCGAGGACCCTGATACCGCAATTAGATATCAAAAGGTTATTTGCCACAAAGTTATGCGATGAATGCCCCATCGTTAAGTCATAGACGAAATCATCATAGGGCTCTTGCTCAATAGAAACAATCTCATCCCAAACAAAACCAGATTCCCCCAATCCAGAAGTATATTCTTTCACAAACGCTTCAAACGACATAAAGTGCTTGGGAGGGCGCACAGCAAGAAGCTTTTTTTTGTAAATAGCATGCCTTAAGAATTGTTCATGAGCATTTTTTGTGGTAAGAGACTCGACAATACTTGCTGTTGACTCGCCCAACTCCTTGCGAATCAAGGCAGTTTTCTGCGCTACGAAACGCTCTGTAATAACCGCTTCTTTGAGTGCCAAATACTGAATCGCACAGTTTGCTAGAACACGCTTGTGCTGATTATACTCAAAACCGACGTATTGGTATAAGTTGATGAGGTTAAACGAGTCCGCGCGCACAAACAATCGCAACGTATGGGTTTGTCCAAGTGTTCCCACATAACTTTTTCTTTGAGAAATATCTGATGAGCGCACATCAAACCCTTCCAAAAGAGCCTTAATATCTGATAAGAAGCGTTCTCCTGAAGGTATGTGCGCTGTGGTCTTGTTCATTGACAAACAAGGCATGTAAAACGTCGAGTGATTATGCGTCAAGGTAGAAGGGGTGCTCATCTCCGCACCAAACAGAGCTGCCAAAAAGTTTCTTTGCAACCATAACGGAAGTGAGAACATCCACTCTGGAACACTATACTCCTGAGAAGTTTTATTTCCCAAGGGCACGCCAAGAGCCACGAGTAAAGCGACAAATGCTCTTGAGCGAACATGAAATGAATACTCAGTGTTCTCAAACTCTACGCGACCGTACTCAGTGTGTATTGAGTGCTCTCTGTCACGAGCATACACGCGCGAAGGAGTAATGCCAAGAGACTTAACGTCTTGCCGAATACGCTCCAAGTCCTCTTTTTTCCCGTAAAACGATGCGCACACAGTTTTTGGTGTTGATTGAAGCGTACCGTCTCCGAATAAGAATCCCATGATACGCATAAGTGTAGCAAGACGAGGGTTCGTTGTTCGCAATGGAAGAAGATTTCTTTGAGACAAAAAAGTAATTGCCTGAGAATGAAGATGGCTCATATCCTCCTCGGAAACCAACACCTTATCTACAGGTTCTTCAAATGAAAGCCCCGCAAATGGCGAAGTAGCAACAAACACTTCTTCTGATGAAAGCTGCGCTCTGAGTGTGTCAACGTTTACCATGCCCTTTTTGGTGTAGAGCGGATGATCTCCTGTGACAACAAGCTCTCTACCAGACTCAGTAGTTACGCGATAGATAGGTTGTGAGGTCTGTTTGCGCATAAATACCACAGGAGAAGCAAAATCTTCAGTTTGAGAAGAAAAATCCAGACAAGAAAGGCTATTCACATCCTCTTGAGAATATAACTCTTGAATCGTCTTTGTATATCCATCTCGGGACAAAATAACACTATCTTTGGAAATGCAATTTATGTCGAAACCAACCCCGCCCGGGCTTATCACGCCTTTTTTTGAATCAAAAGCAGCTATGCCGCCCACGGTGAATCCATACCCCACGTGCATATCAGGCATGCCCAAAGACGCGCCCTTCACACCAGGAAGGCACGCAACGTTGCGCACCTGCTCAACAGCAGAGTCCTCCACCAGCTCAAAGAGTGCTTCTGAGAGAAACATTTTCCCCTCAACAAGCATATCTTCTTCTTTGGGCAGCACATATAGGTACGGAGTCTTTTTCTCAGCGCGATCTTTCATACCACAAGCAAGAGAGTGCGATATAAAAAGGTTCAGTTGGACGTGTAGAAGATTATTCTTTGATCATCAAATACAAGTCCTTTCTGACGCAGCGAACCAAGAGGAGGATAGCGGAGCATATATCGGACATCCGCCGCAGTTGCGAGCACTTCAGCGGCTATTTTCTCAAATTCATTTGGGTGCCCAGCAGTAACTTCAGAGATACGTGCTTGTGTGTACGCATTGCTTAGGACAAACGAAGGATCTGTGTCAAGACCTCTGAGCATACGCTTAACCTTCTCCGCTAACATCGTTTCCGGATCATCAGATTGAAGGCACAACGCAGCATTGCGAGAGCACCACCGCTGAAGAGCAATATGTGATTCATA
>SKXU01000100.1 GCA_007128245.1 Candidatus Woesearchaeota archaeon | reverse complement strand
TTAATGTCGGTGTTTAAATTTATACAAGAGAGTTCTCAAGAACTTCTTGTGAAGTATGAGAACAAAAAGCCCTCGCATAAAAGATTATTTGAGCTCGTAAATCATCGAATTCCTATGGAGTTTTTGTTGCTTAGAGTGTTGTTCATTTTTATGCACATGCAAGAAGACAAGCTTGAAGAATATTCAGATATTCTTCGAGAAGAGCGACTCTCAGTATCAACAGATAAAGTGCAATTACCAAGATTTAGCTAATGAATATTTGCTCTGACGTGAACGTGATTATTGCTTTCTCAATACAGTCTCATGAGTTTAGAACACCAGTTGTGACCTATATGGCAAAGCATGTCAGAAATAATTTTGTACTTCTTGAGCATGTGAAAAGCACTTTTTTATCCGTTCACATCAAGCTCATAAAAAAAAGCTGCACAAACAATAGATCTTACTATTACTCGTGTAAGAAATTCAAATAAACTTCCAAAAGATATCTTTTCAGTCACAGAGTTTGTGCATGAAGAAATCGAAAAACGATTTGATGAACTGCGTAAGGAACCTCGGTTTAATGAAGCCGCAACAAGACAATACATCGACTCCCTATTAAGTAAATACTCAATCCCCGAACTCTACAATGACGAAGACTCGCTAGCATTATTTAGGGATGAATACATTCAAGACGCAGAAGATACAGCTTTATTGGTGCTAAATGAATTCTTAGACTTTTTTTCAGACTATAGACTCATGCAGACAACTGATTACAAAGAGCCTGTTGAAGATATAAAAAAATCAATCATGCAGAGTACATTAATAATATTCAATAAACTCTCTGCGCAAGAAGATATTGCATTGGCCTCTGAACTCATAGTGTATAATAAAGAATACGGCAAGATTAGATTTTTCACCTGCGACAAAACGTGTGCTCAATCAATAAGAAAATTCTGTACAAAACACAAAATATTGATTGGACCAATAGACTTGATTAAGAAATAAAGCTCGAACATATTTGGCACACAATCTACTGTGCACCCACTGGACATTCACGCAAACAACGCTTATTAGTGCCTAAACCATTACTTTTGTATGTCTTCAGACCTTGAGCGCGCAACACAAGATATTCTTTCGTATAGACGGTGTTTTGGCGATTTGTGCATGGAGTTTATCAGAGCTGTTCCTAAGCACACTGTTGAAGCCGCCACGGACACTGTGAGAACAATGTTATTTATTGGTTGGAATTTCGAGACTGAAGAGCTCTTCAAGCGACTGTGTGACTTGCTTACTCTTGATGAGTTTACTTTCAAAAAAGAAGCCATACAGTTAGAAAAAGATCTCACATCTCTACTCACGCACTACATCAAAGCAAGAGACGCGTATCTTGCTAAGCGTTAAAACGAATATCTGCCTCCAATTCGCTCAAGGTGACCACAACAACGCACACCCCTGTGGTCACCTCACTGGACTCACTGGACTTGCACACTAGAACTGTTTATAGCTTCAAAGCGCTTGTCACAGATAGGTTTAAAACAGATGCACACAACTACATTCTTTGAGGAGGAGATGGCAGACCACGTACGCCCAGAAGAACTTGTAGGACCGCTCAACGATGTAGAAGCAAAGCATGCACCAGATCAGTTGTATGTGCAAGGAGACTCAGACTTGCTCAAGCGCCCGCGCATCGCGATTGTCGGCACAAGAAATCCTTCTCCAGAAGGGATAAGAAAGGCGCAAACTATCGCAGAGTTCTTGGTTGAAAAAAACGTTGTAGTCGTCAGCGGACTCGCAGACGGCATTGACACGATCGCACACAACACAGCCATTGAGCGTGGCGGTCGCACTGTTGCTGTGCTCGGAACACCTCTTGACCAGTATTATCCTGCAAAAAACAGACCGCTCCAAGAACGCATCGCACAAGATCACCTTCTTATCAGCCAGTTCTCTCCCAAAAGCCCTATTCAAAGAAAGAATTTTCCGCTCAGAAACCGCACGATGGCTTTGCTCTCGCACGCGTCTGTCATTGTTGAAGCAGGTAAGTCCAGCGGCACACAGCATCAAGGATGGGAGGCACTCAGACTGGGCAGACCCTTGTTCATAGAAGAAGGACTCGTACAAGACAAGACTCTTGTGTGGCCGCAAAAACTTGTTGAGTATGGTGCACAGCCTTTTTCGCTAGACGACCTTGATGTGTTGTTAGAAGTCCTTCCTGAATTACTCATATGATCGCTCTCTCAACACTCTCTTTTGGTTCGTTGTGGGGTTATACTCCACGCCCAGAAACTGATGAACAACGCAAATCAAAAACATTAATGTATGATTTAAAGCAAGACAAAGGTAATCCGAGAACTATCGAAAGTGCGGTCTCTGAACTTACCAAACACAACTTCAAAAATTTTTTTGGGCCAGAGGTCGCCTTAGTGCCAGTGCCAAAAAGTAGTTTGATGAAGAAAGGAACGTTGTGGACTCCTCTGAGAATAGTTCAAGAGATGGAAAGACAAGGTCTTGGAATTGTTTCAGCCTGTCTTGAGCGCACAACACCTGTTCCTAAAGCAGCAACGGCACAGTCAGAACTTCGTCCAAAAGTACGCGACCACATCGCTAGCATCACACTCAAACCCTCTCTGCACATGCCTGAGCGCATCGTGCTTGTCGACGACATCGTCACGCGAGGATCTACACTGCTTGGGTGCGCTAACGTGTTTAAAAGACAGTATCCAGACGCTGATATCAAAGGCTTTGCTATTATAAGAACAATCAGCAACCCAGAAGAGTTTCGCAGCATCACAGACCCTGTCAAGGGAACGATTCGATTGCAAGGTGTTGAAACATTTCGAAACCCATAATATCGCAAAGAAATCACACAGCCAGGCTTCCATCCATAACCCATATATACTTCATTCACCCGATGCAGTTCATGTCTAAGAAGTTTGTCATGAAGAAAGTGAATCTGAATGGAGTAATTGTTGATGCTCGCGTCCCTGTCTCCGCTTTAGAGACTTGGAAGGAATTTATTGTCGACTAACACACCTAAATAGTCGCTCACCTACCGAAAGAACGTATATGTCGGCTTCGCCGCCAGTACTACTGGCCCTGCCAAAAACCATCCCCAGTGCACCCCAAGCACCCATTCTGCAAACGCGGGCCAAATTCCAATCACAAACAACGTAAAGAATACTGCGCTCCATTTCACAAGGCCCATATCAAGAACGCCTAGCTTGCGCGCTCGCTCGTCAAAGTTCATGCGACAACGCGTCCGGTTGCTGCTGTGCGCGTCCCGTCAACAGTGTAGAGTACTGCGACATCTAGTGAAACACGTGGCTGGTTGTGCGGACACGTGGCTTCCACCAGAACGCTTCCACCTTTTGCGGAGAACGCTGGTTCTGCTACGCAGTCTCCGCGTACTGTAAGGCGCACGTCTTGTGCGTCTACGTCTACGCTTACGCGTACGGTATCGCCGTCTCGTTCGACGGCGCAATCAAATTCTCGTAGTGCGCACTCTGGTTCGTGTGCGTATGCGAGTTGTGCTGCGACTGCTGCGGTGACGAGAACAAACGTAAGGATTCCTGTAACAACTAAGAGCTTATTTACCATATCAGTATACTAATGTACGCAATAATATTTAAATGAATAGGGAAAGTATATAAAAAAAGCAGCGAAAACACAGATATGTACACGCCGCACAAAACAGCGTTCTACTTCACACCGCTTCTCCTCGCAGCAGTCATCCTCGCAGTCTTAGCAGCAATCGCGGTGTACGTGCTACGCAACATTGCATCCCTCCTCCCCGCTATGGAGGTAGTCCCTTCCGGCGTGGCCTTTGTCGCCTCAATACCTGTCATAGCCATTTTTGCTATCGCATTAGCACTGTTTTCCCTTGTCTTGTTCGCAGTCTCTGTGCGTCTGAAGAAAACGCGTTTAGAATTTCACGATGACGCGGTGCTCTACTTTACGGGAGGTATTGCGACTGACCACCAAACCACGCTCAACATCACAAACATCACGCACGTCACCCTCAGAAAACCGTTTCTTGAGCACCTCTTGTTTAACACAGGAACGATCATTATTGAATCCGCTGGCTCCTCTGGTCAAGAAGTGTATGCTCGCTCGCTTGAACACTCTGACGATATCTTCGCTCATCTGCGCAAATTAATGCAACAAAACGATTTCTCGCTGCAAAAAAAGGAGTTGCTCCAACAAGAAAAGCCGCTTCTCTCAGCGGTCCTTGTAAAAGAGATCGGGAAACTCGCGCTTATCCTCCTCTTTGTTGGTCCTGGAGTGGTTTTCTCACTCATCTCCGCTCTCGCAGGCTCTCCCTTCCTCTTGCTCGTGCTCGGCCTGGTGAAAGCAACTCTTGTCACGATATTGTTTGTGCGCATACAAGATCTTCTGCGCCGAGAATACCGTGTGTACGATGACGTTATCGAGTACCAAGAAGGGTTTTTGACAAAAATTGATTCTTTTATTCCTGCAGAAAACATTGCTGAGTGTAACAACACACAAAACCTGTTTGATCGCATTCTTGGCTCATCAAATATTATTGTGTCCTGTCAAGGCTCAGGAGACATCTCCTTTGCACACATGCCGCGAGGAGAGCAACTCGAAAAAACCATTGATACCCTCGCCAAAGCATACACTCCTCTCGTGGGTCGCGCAGCAGGCACTCGCGCGCACATCCCTGAAAAAACTGTTACGACAACCAAGAAGACCGCTCCCACCATCACGGGCAGCTATACGATGGACATCCCTCGCTCATTAACAGCAGGGTTTTTTATTGGTGTATGGCTGCTTATCGTTGTTGCTGCGGCCTTCGCACTTTCAGTATTTGATTCTGCGATGGTCGCCTTATTTGGGTTCATTCCGCTATTCATATTGTTGTTTGTCTTCTCTCTTGGAAAGAGCGTTCTTGAAGCCGTCATCACTACGTATGAGGTGCGTGAGCGAGGAGTGTTTATGAGTAGAAAGTTTTTGAGTCGGCGCACACAAGAATTTACTGACGACAAGCTCGTAGGCCTTGAGTACACACAGTCTCTTATCGACAAGCTCTTTGACACTGCCACCATCACGTTTTACTCTCTTTCATCAAGCCAAAACATCTCGTTTAGACACATCAAACACCCGCAAACACTCCTCTCCCAACTCAAAGAAAAATACTATTTAACAAGCAAACCTGTTTCCACACACCAAGCACAATTCTCTGTAGGAGCGTTTATTGCAAGGCACGCACTCCTCATCTCTCCACTCGTCATCGCGCTCATCATAGGGGTTATTCTTGCTGCGCAGTACATGATTTGGGTGCTGGCAGGAGCTTTTGTGCTCGGCGTTATAGCAAGTATTGGTGGAGTGCTTCGCTACAAAAACTCACACCTCATCCTAGGCGAAGAGCACGTTGAGCACAGAGTAGGGTTTTTCGTGACGAAAACAACGCTTGCTCGCTACGAAGACGTCAAAGACCAGTTCGCAACGCACTATCGCTTCACCTCTGTCGGACACCTTTTTATTAACGTTGGCGGAGTCAGCACTGCTGATACGCGCCAAGCAGCCCTCTCATCAAACGGCCTGACAGCGTATTACATCAAGGATCCTCGTGCGCGTCTTGACGCAGTGGATGCGCACATCCTCGGAGCAACTCCCTCACAAACCGTGCTGAACACCTCTCGTTCTTCCCTGAAGAATTCAGGTCTTGTATGGATTGTTTTGCTGCCTTTTTTGCCCTTGCGACTCTGGCAGGTGTCTCGCTACATCTTTATTGCGACCAAGGATCGGGTTCTTCGTGAGCGAGGAGTGTGGAATCATCAGACGCAGTCAATTACGTACTCAAACATTGATCACATCACCATGTACTACGGCCCAACCAATAAATTGTTTGGTAACGGTTGTGTGCAGCTCTACACGATTGGTTCATCAGTAGCGGAGCTTGTCGTGTTTAATGTACCAGACGCAGTTGCGTGGCAGAATCTTCTTGAGAGGACTGCTGATGAATGAGTCTGAGTAACTCTTCACCGTACTGCTCAGCCTTGCTCGCCCCAATCCCGTGCACCGCAAGGAGTTCTCCGCGCGTCTTTGGCAGTACTTGCGTGAGTGAGCGAAGCGCTTTATCTGAGAGAATGGTGTATGCCGGAAGGCTTTTTTCACGCGCCTTCTCACTCCTCCAAGCACGCAGTTGTTCATACAGCGCGTCATTTCTTTGCGTAGACGTTTTTTGCTCTGTCAAACATCCGTCAAGAAAGTATGTGAGCGAGCCAAAGTGCGTTATCAGTAATGTTTCTTGTGCGCGCGACAAAGCGACGTACAACAGTCGCCGCTCTTCTTCTTCTTTATCCACTGAGGAGTCTTTGATGAGGTCTACTACGGGGTGGTCTGAGACTTTTGAAGGAAAGTAGCGTGACGTGCACCCCATCACAATAACTGTCTTTGCTTCAAGGCCCTTAATCGCGTGCACCGTTGCGAGCACCACTCCTTTTTTTACTTCTTCAGCGTCTTCGTGCTTAATGCTGTGCGCCACCCCAAGTTGTTTGAGCAATAGCGATACTTCTTTGAGTTGGTTGTTTGTGCGCGCGAGCACGAACACGTCACTATCTGTCATGCTTGACACAATTGCCGCTACTGACTGCACTTCTTGGTCTTCTGAGTCGTACGAAAGAACTTGCACTGCTCCTTGCTCCTTGCGCATCCCTTCAAGATCAGGCAGTCCCATGCGTGCAATCGCTTTGTTCATGACTGCCACGATGCGCTTGTGTGAGCGATAATTCTTTTTTAGCTGCACCGTCACGTCAGCAGGGAATTGTTGGATGAACTCTACGTGTGATCCTCGCCAACCAAAAATGCTTTGTCTCGGATCGCCTACCACAAATGTGTGTACTGGGTGTAAGAGTTTGAGGAGTTCGTGTTGTGCACGGTTAATATCTTGATACTCATCAACAAGGATGTGTGCGTACTGACGCGCAACACCAGGGCGTTCTCGAAGCAACTGCAGTGCTTGCGTGAGTTGTCCTGAGTAATCACTCACTCCTCGCTCCTCCATGATCGTTTTGATCTGTCCTGCTACGCGCAGCAGCGTTGTTGCGAGCACCACGCGTCCTTGTGCAGGTAGTGGTTGGTCTTCGTTTGCGTAATGATCAAGGATGCTATACACATCTTTAACAAGTCTTCTCGCAAGCTCTTCCTGGCCTGCTTCTCGTCGTTGACGCTCAGAGAAATACTCGTACACAAGAGCTCTAAGCTCAAGCCCTTCTCGTTTGAGTGCTTCGTGAAAGATACGAATTTTTTGTGTATACGTCACTAAGGGCTTGTTTTGTCCGTGGGCGCGCAAGAGTCGCTCACAAAAACCGTTAAACGTCGTTATCGTGATAGGGATATCTGCGAGTCGCTCCTGCATTTCTTTACGTGCTTTTCGTGTGAAGGTAATCGCAAGAATATCTTTAGGAGAAACCCCTGCAAACCGCACCAAAAATTCTGCTCGTTTCGTGAGCACAGTCGTTTTTCCGCTTCCCGCTCCTGCAACGCAAAGAACGTTTTTTGCTGGGCACACGATCGCGTGTTGCTGCTCAGGATTGTATGGCGCAAGCCACTCAGAAAACGCTTGTATGAGCTGCTTGCTCTGCTCATCAACCCCGTCAGCACTAAATGTGTGCGCGCTTTGCGTGTCAAAAGACGGGTTTTTGAGCTCTGCATGTCCTCTCGCGGTGATGTGCACGAGTGAAAAGTAGGGTTTGTCAGGGGGTGCGTGCGTGACGAGATACCCGTTCATCACCAGCTTATCAAGTATTGCGCGCGCTTGCCGAGGAGCCACTCCTTCTAATGCCCCAAAGCTTTCGAGTTCCATGTAGGTGTCGTTTGACACCATTTTTTTGTTCACAGCCCCGCACACAATGTCTACGAGGGTGCTTTTTCCGACCTGAAACGGCAGTTCTTTTACTGCACGCAAAAACGCAAGGTGCTCCATATACACATCACCTAATTCATCATTTATAAACTACGTGGTGGCGTGTCCAGTGCAGTGTACGAATACCTTTTTATACACTTCTTGTTGCAGTCTCTATGTGATTGATGAAGAGAACATTGAACGCTGGGTAAAAAACAAGATTATTACTCGTGAGCAAGCAGAAAAGATGCGTGCAGATATTGCTGTGCAACAATCAGAGAATCGCTCAAATAAGTTTATTGTTGCACTCTCTGCAGTCGGTTCAGTACTGCTTGGGTTGGGACTGCTTTTGTTGATGGCAACGTATTGGGATACGATCCCAAATCTCCTTAAAGTTTTCATCCTTGCATCAAGCACATTACTTACGACGTATCTTGGATACGTATTTATGTATCAAAAACGAAATCTTCCTCGAGTTGGGGCTTCGCTGATTTTTTTGGGCGCACTCATCTTTGGCGCAACAATCATCCTCATCGCACAGATATACAATATCCCTGCAAGCAGTCACATCCTTATTCTGCTGTGGATGCTTGGGGTGCTTCCTCTCGTATACATCCTAAAAAATCGTCTATTATCAGGGTTAGTGGCAGTACTCTTTTTTTACTGGTTAGCACTTTTTTTCTCTCCAAGAGATCTCTGGTGGTTTATCGATGCATTAGGGCCGCTTTCCCTTGTACTCTTTGTGTTAGGGTGTTTGGCGCTACTTGCATTAGGAGGAATACATTATGTGCGTGAGGACTTATCTCGCATCGCAAGAATGTATCGTCTGGTAAGTCTGCAGATACTCATGATCTCTCTGTTTTTTCTCTCATTTCCTTTTCAAGAGCGTTATTTCACAAATATTCCGCTCATGTTCTCATTAGGAGTAATTATCCTCGCAGCGGTAACCTTTTTACTAGTTTCAGTGCACTTTTTTTTGAAAAATCCAAAAAAACTTCTGGCAGCAGAGCTCCCTGTGAGCGTAGTACTTCTGGCGATGATGTTACTGTTTTTTTTCTATCCAACAGCACTAGAGCTCTACGCAATAATTTTTAATGTGATCCTCGCTGGATTCATTGGTATACTGATTTATTCAGGATACAATCAAGAAGATATTCGACTGGTAAACATAGGGTTTTTCTGGCTTTTCATCTTTATCGCAGTAAAATACTTTGATTGGATGTGGGAACTCTTACCCTCCTCAGTATTTTTTATTGGTGGGGGAGTAGTGTTACTTGTGGCAGGAATTTTTCTTGAGAGAAAGCGTGGAAATATCAAAAAACGGTTTGTGCACGCACCATGAACAAAGGAACGCTCTTTCTTATCGTCGCTCTATCTTGGACTGTTATTATCGCAGGATTTATCCTCTATTATCAACAGCCCTTCTGGTCTGGACAGGAAGTGACTATAGAAGCTTCTTTTTCTACAAGCTCAACTGCTCAGGGGCAAGAATACTTGTATCTTCGTCCAGAGCATATACGCGGGATTACCTTAACTGAGGAGTTAGCACCAGGAGAAGAATTTTTTGAAGGGGATAGAGTGTATGTGACGTTAATAACGGATCGTGGTCAAGTAATAGGCGTGGATCGAGTCTCTAAGACGCGTCCTGAGCAAGGAGAATTTATACGAGGAAGAATTTTTTCTCTGTCTTTGCACAGAGCAACAATAGAGTATGGTTTTGAACAGTACTACATTCCTCGTGGTCAAGGGGCTACGCTCAGAGAGTCTACTCAACGAATGATGCATCTGGTAGTGGCCATAGATAGACGAGGACAAGCGCGTGTAAAAACGCTACGTTTTCAGGGAGAAGAACTTCCGTACTAAGTTACGTGGTGGCGTGTCCAGTGAGGACAAACATTTAAAACCACAAATCACCAGTGTGCTGACATGGCAGACATCCCTCCCATAGCGTGGATTGGTATCGGGCTTATTGTGGCAGTCGTCGCAATGCTTGTTCCTGCGCTCACCATCTTTATCGCTGTTGGTATCTTGTTTATCGTTGTGGGTGTGGCAAAGATGGTGCGGTCTTCTGCTGCGACCAAAGAGACCACGAACACGCACTCATATCACACAGCCAGTCCTCGCAACGAAGCAAGTCCGAACACTCGGGTGTGCTTTGTGTGTGGTGCAAAAAATTCTGCTCTCGCAAACTTTTGCGGTCATTGCGGTCATCGGTTATCATGAAATACGTCCTCCTATTCATCCCACT
>SKXU01000059.1 GCA_007128245.1 Candidatus Woesearchaeota archaeon | reverse complement strand
CTCAGCTGTTTTTTTCTCTTGTTCTTTTTTTTTAAGCACATCTTCGAGTGCGCGGCGTTTTTCGTGCGGAGACAAGGCCATAGTAGAATTGAGATTTTCAAGTATATAGAAGTTACCATGCGATCATTTTCTTGGCTTTTTTAAACACTTGCCATGAGAGGTACATCTGGTTTTTTGCCACTGCTTGCGCGCCAGCAATATCCCCACCTTTTGGCTGCGCCTTTTTCTTTGGTCCTTTGCGCGGCACAAAGATACTAAACATCTCTCCGAATCCGCCAAAAATTGCTACGAAAGGATCTAGTGTGTCAAGTACGTCTTGTTTGTACGCTCCTTTTTTCTTTTTGTCCTCTTTTTTTTCTTCTTTTTTCTTTGCAGGGTCTATTTCTTCGAGATATCGTTTAAAATCATCTCCGAGGCCTTCCATGACTGCAACAAGGCTACTATCGAGCATTCCAAGTAGTTCTAGGTCTTCTTGTGCGCGCATGGCTTTATACGATTGTATTTGTTGCTCAGTCCATGCGTAGGAGCGAAAGTTTATCTCCAAGCGTCCCATGTGCGATGGTCCTTGTTGGTATTCTTTTCGAATATTCATGTCAGGTCGCGTTCTGAAGGTGAAATTAACTATCAACACAGGCCAGATCGCTCCTTTCGGTTGGTGTTTTGCGAGTATTTCTACTTCTGTAATTGATTGGTCAAAGCTTGAAATAATGGTGGGGTCTTCATCAATGTCTTGTCGCATTTGTATACGCTTAAGATTTTTGAGGTAGGGTTTTGCCCAGCTCATGTATGTTTGGATGATTGCCCAGTGCTGTCGTAAGTAGCTGACGTTAAAGCGTCTTCTGTTTAGGAGTTCTTTGTGTGTTTTCTCTCTCCAGATAAGGAATTGGTAGAGTTTTCTTTTCAGCATGTTTTTTACTGCGACATTCACGTCCAGCTCCTCTACTGTTTTTTCCATTTCTTCTGTTGAGTAGACGTGTGTGTTGAAAAACAAGTCTGGGAGTATTGCAAAGCCTACAGTTGATGCTAGGCCGAAAACGCTTTGAGGGTTTTTGGTTCCTCCTTCTACTTGGTCTGTGAAGAGGCTTTTGAGGGTGACGTCCGCTGCTTTTGATCGTTTGTAGCTGCCGTCTTCTTGTTTCGCATTCCAGTTCTCATACATATCTAGGCGCTCATCGATGATGCGCAGCTCGCGTACCATTTGGAAGAGTTCTTTAACGAATTTTCCGATGTTCGCAAGGAGTCCTTGTGCGTTGTTTTGTTGTGCTGAGATGCGTTGTTGTTGGTTTCCCCAAAACGCGCTTGCTTCTGATGCTGCGTATAAATCAGTTATTTTGATAACTTGTGCGAATCCTCTGTCTTGTTTGAGGTGTTCAAGCACCCAAAAGTATTGTTCTTCTACTCCGTGCGCTGCTGATTCCCACACAATTCTGAGGTGTCCAAGACTACTCGGGTAATTTGTTTCTGAAAAGTATCCATCCGCAGTTTCTAAAAGCTCCACATCCGCGTAATTGTACAAATTATTTTTTTCTTCATCAGTAAGCTCTGAGAGTTTTTTTTCTCGTTCCTCAGTGCTCATCGCTCCGTACTCTGCGCCGTCTTTTGTGATAAATCCGTGCGTGAACAGGAGTTTTTTGATCTCACCCATAAAGATACTATTAAAATGCCACTTTTTAATGCTTTCGCGTAAGGCTCACAACTCCTCCTCGAAGCGCCTGTATGCGCGTGCGTGTCTGCTCAGCGAGTTGTTCTGCTGCTTGCTTTCTGTCATGTTCTCGTAGGAATGTTTGCATCAGCTTTACTGTGAGGGGGTCTTGGCGTTCAATTTGGCGTTGTATTTCCTCAACCACTCCTTGGGTGATGCCTGCTTTTCCTATGCGTAAGTGTACGGTGTGCATGTGATACGGAAAGCGGAGAGGGTTTATATGCGTATCTTGCTATTTCCTGCAGGTATTGCTCGCACAAGGTCATTAAGGTCTGCGTCGAATCGTTTTCTGAGCTGTTTTGCCACGTCAGAGGTTTTTTGGTCTCCTGGAATGAGGAGTGCAAATGTATGCGTGTGCTGTGCGCAGCTCTCTTTACTTCCTACAAAGACTTCCGGGAGCACTCCTTCTCGGACGATCACTCCCACCCCGAGTTCTAAGGGCGCGGAGAGGTAGGTGGTTTCTCCTCTGATCATAAAGCTTCCTTTTGCAAGGTATTCTCCTGCTTGTGCTTGTTTGGTTACTTGATGTGGTTTCACATAAAATACGTCTAGGCTTGCAAGTCCCTTGCTCCATGCTTTTGAGTAGCTTGCTGTAAAAACTGCCGCGTCAAAGAGGTCTTCTTCCATAACACCTCCCTCAGGCTTAAGTATGGTAAAAGGAGAACCAGCCATGTCCGTGTGAAAAACAAGGTCTTCTTCTTGTGTGTGGTGCTTGATTAAGACTTCATTTGCTGATGCGTTCTGGCCTGCTACGAGTAGGTGTCCGTTTCTTGTTTTGCTCCAGCGATATTTATGGTACCAGTGCTTGGGCGGCGGCGTGCGTGTTGCTCTCTGCTCTGCCAACGCAGTTTTTTGTGTTTCTTTGGCGAGGAGCTTTTGTGTTTCAGCAAGAGCTTCTCGTGCCCCTTGCTGTTTTCTCTTTGCTTTCTTTGCGCGCTCAAAGTATGCTGAAGCGTTCTCCTCAACTGATTGGTCAAGCTCTAGTGTGATGCGCATATCTAAGGAAAGAGGGCGTTTGTTTTTATACTTAACATAACGGAATCGGGATTTGCTCGATTTCCGCGCTTGGGCAGGCACGTCCACCCTCAAGGATAGGAATTATGGTCACTGCAATATTGTTTGGGTTTGCAGTTTCGTATTCGAGTCCGAAGCTTCCTGCTCCTCCCACGTCAAGTTCTGCGCGCACATCTCGCTCAGTAAGTTCTAGTTGCCTGTTTACTGCTCGTAGGCGTAGCGAGTGTATGGGGATGTCTCCAGAGTTTTTTACGAGAAAGCGTATTTCGCGTGTGTTTTGGCTGTAGCAAATGCTTTCTGCTCCGGGGAGTTGTTGGAGCTCAAGCGCTACTCCTCTGCAGGGGGCGTTCATCGCAGTGGGCTGCTCTGCAGGTATCGCCCATGTCATGATAAGGGTTCCCATTGCCGCAGCAAATGCTATGAGGATAATGGTGGCGATGAGTGGGCTGAGCCCTTTTCGTTGCTTAGTCCTGTGGTGCATGCCGTTGTATGTTATTGTTCACAAAGTAGTGTAAGCAGTCCGGAGCGTCAAAGGTTGCTTTTTGGCGCAAGTCATGCGGACCAAATTCCAAGATGAGTCTCGCCCCTTTCGTGTTGTTTTGACCGCACACAGGACAGATGCTGCTTTGTGATCTTGTGAGTTGTGTGCGTCTTTGCGCTATAAGTCTTTCGATGTTGCCTTCTTTGAGATCTTTGTGTATGAGCTCCAGTTCGTGCGTGCTCAGTCCTTCTATTATCTTTGCTAGTTTATTCATTGGTCACTCCGTGTAATATTCCTTCAGGGTCATAGGTAAGCATGATGTCTCGTAGCGCGTGCACAAAGTAGTTGTCTTGGCGCTCAAGCCCTTCTCGTACTTCTTGTGGTGTGTGCGACCAGACCACCACCGTCTCTGTTTTGCCAAATACATCTACTGTGGTATTGGCGTGGTGTTGGCGGATATCTCCCACGTCTTGTGCGAGAACAAAGAGTTCTGGGCGTTGCCGATCAAGCACTCCTATTGCGATGAATCGTCGCGTTAATTCTTGTTTTGAGAGAAGAAATGTTACGAGCGGGAGTGCGTGTGGCATTGTCAGAAGTACGGCGATAAACATCTGCATCGGGTCTGCGGAGAAGTCTTTTTTTTCTGCGCGATAGGAACTGACGTGCGTGACTGAATACATCTCGCGCGCGATTGAGTAGGTGTAGTGTACGCGTTGTTTTTTTGTTCTGTTTCGTTGTACCACGCCTGCGAGTTCGAGTTGTTTGAGTTGTTGACTTATGTGTGCTGCTGAGGTGTGCAAGGTCTTTGCGAGCTCCGTGGTGCTTTGCGGTTGTCTTGCGAGCTCTTTGAGGATTTCCCATCTGCTGCCACTGAGGAGTTGATCAAACGTCATTTGTAATTGTATACTTAAACTTATGATTTAGTTAATTTATATATTTAACTAATGTTTTAATCTTATTTCAATAACTTATTAAAGGATGAGCCGTACACAGAAGAATATGCTACTGAGGTGGGCGCGGTGCGCGTATTAATGTTGGGTTGGGAGTTTCCTCCATACTTCGCTGGAGGCATTGGCGTAGTATGCTATCATCTTACAAAAGCTCTTGCTCAGCGAGGAGAAGAAATCACGTATATTATGCCGTTTGGACCTCGCAACATTCAGAAAGGAAACCTGTCAAAACTCCTTGTTGCTGAGCGCATTGCTCCGCACGTGCGCGTCCATACCGTACACACTCAGATGCACGCATATATGAATGCACATGAGTACAAAAATCAGTACACATCCACCATGCTTGAAGACACGGGAACTGAGAGTAACAAGCAATTGTATGGAAAAGACTTAATGCAAGAAGTGCACAACTTCGCTCATCGAGCAACTGCTATTGCTGACCACGAAGAGTTTGATATTATTCACTGTCATGATTGGATGACCATTCCTGCTGCTGTGTGGATTAAGCAGCGCTCACACAAACCACTTATCGTGCATGTGCACAACACCATCTATGATCGGTATCTTTCTGGGTCTAACAAAGTAGAGTATGATATCGAGCAGCTCGGACTGCGGCACGCAGATAAAGTTGTGTGCGTCTCGCACTATGTACGAAATAACCTTCTTGCAAACTATGATGTTGATCCACAAAAAGTCGTTGTTGTTCACAACGCCATGGAGCAACTCTCACCTTCACAACAACCCGCCCCCCGGATTTCTAGCACGGACAAAATCGTGCTTTTTGCTGGGCGCATCACCGCTCAAAAAGGTCCTGAGTATTTTATTCGTGCAGCGCGCCTTGTGGCAGACCACGACCCCAACGTGAAGTTTGTCATGGCAGGGAGCGGAGACATGCTTCACCGCATGATTGAACTCGCTGCAGATCTTGGGCTTGCAGACAAATTCTTATTTCCCGGGTACTATGCGCGCAGCGATGTTGACAAACTCTTTGGTATGGCGGACGTGTTCGTCATGCCCTCAGTATCAGAACCCTTTGGCATTGTGCCTCTGGAAGCTATGAGCAAAGGGACTCCGACAATTATTTCCAAGCAATCAGGCGTCTCAGAAGTCCTCAGTCACGTCCTCAAAGTAGATTTTTGGGATGTTGAGGAGCTCGCAGAGAAAATCCTTGCAGTCCTCAAATACGAAGAATTACATAATCTGCTCTCTGAGCATGGTAACTGGGAGGCAAAATTACTCACATGGGATAAATCAGCCGAGCAGATAAGCGCGATATATCGCTCTCTTCATCCACTTACAGTAATACATTAGGAGAAAAACAATGGTATCAGTATGCATGTATTTTCAAGTACACCAGCCGCACCGGCTCAAACGATACGGAATGTTTGAGATTGGTGTTCACAGCGACTATTTTGATCACTCACTTAACGAGGAAATCTTGCACAAAGTATCTCGTAAGTGCTATGTGCCCACCAACAAGCTGTTACTGAAGCTTATTAACGAGCACCAAGGAGACTTTAAGTTCTCCTTTTCTGTAACAGGCACTCTGCTTGATCAGCTCGAAGAATTTGCTCCTGACGTGCTCGAAACGTTTAAAGATCTTGCGCGAACAGGACACGTAGAGTTCCTAGCAGAAACATATTACCACTCTCTATCATACCTGTACTCTAAAGAAGAATTTCAAGAGCAAGTAACGCGTCACTCACAGCGCATGCAAGAATTGTTTGGTCAGACGCCCAAGGTGTTTCGCAACACAGAACTCATCTTCAACAATGAGCTCGCAAAACACATTGAAGAACTCGGGTTTTTAGGAATTCTCGCTGAAGGAGCAGACCACTTGCTCGGATGGAGAAGCCCTAACTTTATGTACCGCCCTGCAAGTACGAGCTCAATAAAGGTACTGTTAAAGAATTATAAGCTCTCAGACGATATCGCGTTTCGCTTCTCAAACAAAGGGTGGGAAGAGCACCCACTCAGTGCTGAAAAGTATGCGCAATGGATTAACAGTGCCAACGGTAACGGAGAACTCATCAACCTCTTCATGGATTACGAAACCTTTGGAGAGCACCAATGGGAAGATACAGGAATATTTCAGTTCCTTGAACACATGCCGCGAGCAGTGCTTGAGCACCCACACAATGATTTCATAACAGTCTCAGAGGCCATTGAGCGCTATGACGTGCGAGGAGAGTATGACGCGCACAATTTCATTAGCTGGGCTGATATGGAGCGCGACTTGTCTGCGTGGTTAGGAAACAATATGCAGCACGCATCCATTCAAGCACTCTACAGACTTGAACGAAGAGTCAAGGAATTACAGGACGAAAGTCTTATAAATGACTGGCGCAAATTAACCACTAGTGACCACTTTTACTATATGTGTACAAAGTGGTTTGCTGACGGGGATGTACACAAATACTTCAACGCGTATGACAGCCCATATGAAGGGTTCATCGCGTTCATGAATGTCATCCACGACCTTGAACGACGAGTCAAGGAACGCGAGCAAGAGCTCGTGACGGCGTGAGGGGCGCCTAAAATCCCAGAGGTGAGCGATGGCAACAAAAACACAAAAGAAAGATTCTACTACGAAGAAAGCAGCAAAGAAAGCAACCAAAAAGGTTGCAAAAAAAACCACGAAGAAAGCTGCAAAGAAAACAACTACACGCGCAACAAAAAAAGCTGCGACAAAAAGTACGCAAGAGCAAGCCGCAAAAGCTGCTGCTTCCGCAATGAAAGACATTATTGCTCGTGCGCGAGACCACTTCCGCAAAGCACCAAAAGAACACGTGTTCTTCATTGCTGATGGCAGAACCATTCAGGACTTGCGCGAACTCGCTGAGGCACTCGAAGACATGGCTGAGCACGTATTCTCGCATCACGTCAATGATCACCGACACGACTTTGCGAACTGGGTGCACGAAGTACTTCAAGAACGAGCGCTTGCTGAACAATTACGGGAAACACACAGACACCCTGATCATCATCAGCGAGTAATTTATAGGCATATTGTCCGTCGGGCGTGGTAAGCATGTCAGACACTGCATTTCATTTCAGTGATGGGTCTTCAGCAAAAACAGTTGAAGAGCTCATCACGATTTTGCGAACAAAGGAACCTGAGGTTACCTCTCGACACATCACGCAGGACAGAAATGATTACGCGCAGTGGATTGCTCACGTACACCACAACCAGTATCTTGCTGAGAAGGTACGGCGATGCACAACGCCAACTGATGTTGCACGCGTTCTTGATGAGAGTGTGCATCCTCCGAAACAAGAGATTACCCCTCTTAAGGAAAAGCTTCGCGCAATCGCTCCAAAGCCGCAGCGAGCACAGCCTGTACAGCACAAAAGTCCTCCGCCTGTGCTACATGAGGAGCCAAAGGAAATTCACCAAGCACCACCTCCTTGGACGCCAAACACTCCTCCTCCACAGCATCAAACAGTGCGTCTTAAGGACAATCCGCATGTGCGTGATTTCGTGTTAGGCCTCGTCATAGGGTTTGTTATTGGAGTGATTGCGTACGGCTTGTTGTTACAGGTCATGTAGATGAGCCCTGAAACTATTCTTGTTGAAGCTTCTTGGGAGGTAGCAAACAAGGTAGGCGGCATCTATACTGTTGTACGTACAAAAGCAGAGCTTGTTGTTCAGAGACATCCACAATACGTGCTTGTTGGGCCACTGTTTTTGCATCGACAGTCTTCTGAGTTCATTGAGCAGGCACCCCCTCCTCGGTACGCGCACATCTTTGAGCATTTGCGAGCAGAGGGCATTCAATGTGTGTATGGGGTCTGGGATATTCCTGGCCGACCTGCAGTGGTGCTACTCAACGCTGATCATTCCTCTGTGGATATCAACGCACTCAAAGGAGATCTGTGGAATGCGTTCTCATTGGATACGCTTCGAGCAGGGTTTGACTATGATGAGCCGTTGCGATGGGCGTGGGGCGTGGGGCGACTGCTTGAGTTGCTTGAAAAATCTTCTTCAGAGCCTGTGCTTGGACATTTTCATGAGTGGATGGCAGGACTGAGCATCCTGTATCTAAAAACGCATCGCGTTCCTGTCAAGACAGTATTTCACACCCACGCGACCATGCTGGGAAGAACGATTAGTGGTGCGACAGATATTAATTTGTACGACTCACTTTCCGAGCTTGACTTTGCGCGCATTGCAAAAGAGCTTCATGTCGAGGATAAACATTCGACAGAAGTTGCGTGTGCCAAGCACGCTGACGTGTTTTGCACTGTCTCTGAGATTACCGGCTTAGAAGCAGAGTATATTATTGGGCGCAAACCAGATGTCTTGTTGTTTAATGGCATCTTGCACGAGCAATACCCTTCTGCGGATCATAACTCGCAAGAGCATGTGTCAGCGCGAGAGAAGATTCGTGATTTTTTGAGTTATTATTTTTTTTCTCATTACACGTTTGATTTAGAGCAGAGCCTCACATTTTTTGTTTCTGGGCGCTACGAGTACCGCAATAAGGGTCTTGATATTCTGACGCGAGCACTCTCCCAGCTTAATCATGAGTTACGGGGAGATGATCAGGCAAAGACTGTCATCGTGTTTTTTTTCATTCCACAAGGCACTCACGGAATCAAAGCAGAAGTATTAGAGAGCAGAGAAGCGTTTGTTGCAACCCAGCAGCACGTATCTCAAAACGCAGATGCGATCACTCGAAATCTGTTGCGCTCCGCACGGAATGTGCACGATCTCTTAGCAACTGCGCTGCTCTCACAGCCAACGCTTGATCGTTTAAATCAATTAGCGGGAATGCTTGAGCATGTCGGCACTCCTCCTCTCGCAACGCATTATCTTGAGAATGAAGAGCACGACCCTATCGTTGCGGGTTTTCGAGCGCATGGACTGCTTAACCGTGAAGAGGATAAGGTGAAGGTAGTGTTGTATCCTGTGTACTTAACCGGAGAAGATGGTCTTATGAATATCACCTATGAAGAGGCAGTGGTCGGGTCGCATCTGGGGATTTTTCCGAGTTATTATGAGCCGTGGGGATACACTCCTATGGAGGCTATTGCTATGGGTGTTCCTGCTATAACCACTGATCTCGCGGGTTTCGGACGGTTTATTCAGCATCAAGACAAGCCTGGTGCCTTCGTGCTCACACGTCAGAATCGTTCAGAGCAAGAGGTGGTGTCAGAGTTAGTCGCGTGTATGAAGCATTTTGTCTTGCTTCGCCAGCATGAGCGTCATCAACTCCAGGATGCTGCAAAATCGCTTAGTACCTTAACGGATTGGAACGTGTTTATTGATCAATATTTCCTTGCATACAAAAAAGCCTATGACGCTCGCTGATCAATCAACACAGTACTCGCTCGTTCTCGTATCTAGTGGAATCGATGGAGCGTTCATACTGCTCTCGGTCGGGCTAGTAGTGCTCTGCGCCGTGTTTGCGTTTATTGCTGTGCGCTTTGGCCTTAGGCAGTAACTGAGCCGTATTTTTCTGTGTGAATCGTTCGTTGTTGCTGCGCTAACAGGAGCTGTTTTACCGTTTCAACCATGGGTGTTGGGCCGCACACATATGCTGTGTGCACAGGCAGTTGCGCAATCATATGCTTGTTTATGCGTCCCGTAAGTCCCTCCCAGGTGTCGCGTGTGAGCGTAATCTTATAGGTTAATGGGATGTGTTTTGCTATCTGTTCGAGTTCTTTTTCATATAGCACGTCGTTTTTGTGCCTAAACGAGACGAGTAAGGTAATATCAACGTGTTGTTGTCTGTGCGCACAGTCGCGCAGGTAGCTTATGAATGGGGCGATTCCTGTGCCTGCACCTATCAGTACTGCTGATGTGTCTTTGAGCGTGAAATCTCCGAACGGCCCTAACAGACCTATTTCTTCTCCGCGTCTTAGGGCGCACAGGTGGGGGCTTACTCTGCCGTGTGGTTGTTTTTTTATCACTACTTCAAGATGTGGTTGGTGTGGTGCACTTGCGAGACTGTAGCTTCTTCTCATGGGCTTGCCGTCAATGGCTATCTGGAGCACAACAAATTGTCCTGCTG
>SKXU01000040.1 GCA_007128245.1 Candidatus Woesearchaeota archaeon | reverse complement strand
TTTGTGCTCGCACTCGTATTTATCGTGTACGAAGTCGTCCTCACGGCAGGCGCATGGCAAGGAACTATTGGAAAACACGTGTTAGGGCTCAAAGTAGAAGACGAAAACGGACAACCGTTAAGCATAGGGAAAAGCACTATTCGTTACTTTGCTAAATACGTCTTTCCTGTGCTTTGGATCGTGGTGGCATTCACAGCAAAAAAACAAGGGTTACACGATCTTCTTTTGAACACTTACGTTGTACGCAAATAAAGACAAGACACAGAAAATTGTATCGTACAGCCTGAAACACATATAAACAATAAGCTCTTGAATCAGGTAATGAAACAACTTTTTGCACTCCTCCTCATTCTTTTAGTGCCGTTCGTGGCAGCAGAATTCGTGTTTGACCACAGCCTATACTCTGCTCAGAGCGTCACGCTTGACGTAACTGTAGAAAACACCATAAGCGTATCAGGAAACGTGCAAGAAGTACATGCCCGGCTGTATTATCATCCAAAAGACTACGCAACACAAACAGTCAGAAACGTTCGAAACAACCCACAACCAACACAAGAAATTGACCACTTGTTATTCTCATGGAGAAACCCACAAGGAGCACTCTCATTCTCCCACCAAAGCACCGTAACCAGCGATTATCACCAACCACGCATCACACAAGAGATCGCGTTTCCCTACGAGTTTGTCCCCGCAGAGATGAGCAGATATTTGCGATCAGAAGAAATTATTCGTATCACACCCGCAATCCGCAGACAAGCAGAAGAAATCATCGGGGATGAACAAGACGCAGTGCGTGTAGCATTCCTTTTGGGAAGCTGGGTGAAAGAAAACATCGAGTACGACCTGTCAAGCGTTGCCGTGCAAGCAAGCTATCCGTCAGACTGGGTGCTTGAAAACAGAGAAGGAGTCTGCGACGAGCTCACAAGCCTATTTATCGCAATGCTCCGAAGCCAAGGAATCCCTGCGCGCTTTGTCTCAGGAGTGGCGTACACCAACCTAGAAATCCTTGATACAAACTGGGGTCCTCACGGATGGGCAGAAGTATGGTTCCCAGAAGTCGGATGGGTGCCGTATGACGTAACCTACGGACAATACGGTTTTGTTGACGCAACACACATCGCAATACAAAAAACTCCTGACGCGGCCGCAAACGCTGCAGAATACAGCATGAGAAGTCGAGGAGGAGACTTTGACCCACAACCGCTCGTACGAGATTTCGTGCTAACAAACAGAGGAGCTGAAAGACCAGCAGACATTGATATCACCCTGCGACCAGCAATCGAGCACACCGGATTTGGCAGCTATAACCGCATCGATGTTGACGTGCGAAACCTGCGTAACTACTACGTCTCAGCAGATCTTCACTTTGGACAAACAAACCGCATGACCTCAGAACGAGACACCACAAGCATCCTGCTTGGACCAAACGAACGAAAAACACTACATTGGTACGTTAAAGTAGACGAAGACCTCGAACAAGGATTCCAATACACCTTCCCAGCCATCGTAACCAGTAATTTAGGTGAGCGCGCAGACACAGAATTTCGGACCACACAACAAGGAATCGTTGCGCAAAGAGAAGACGTGGCTATTGAGATAACACAAAGTCCACGAGGACTCTCGCCAGACATTCGTTGCGAATACCCAGAAACAGTATCCCAATCAGAACCCTTCAGAGTGACCTGCACATACCCAGAAACAGTGCAGCTCTGCCTAAAAGAATGCGTTGAGGGAACCAGCATCACACAAACATTTAGTTTTGAGCGGCTTGGAGCACACACTACCACAGTAAGCGCCACACGAGGGCTTGCGAGCACGCAAAAAGTACTGACATTTATTGTAGTTGATGAACCAGCACTTACCATCACTGCTAACGCAACAAACCCTGTCTCATACCTTGACGAAGCTCTCCTTACTATCACGCTGGAAAAAACTTCTGTGACAGACCCACAAGACGTCACCATAACGCTTGAGCACCCGCTGTTTTACGAAGAATTTTCTCTTGAGCGCCTGCAATCACGACACACACTCGAAGTGCGCCTGCCAGCAAATCAACTCACCAAACAAAACACCTTCACCCTCACCGCAAGCTATGAAGCATACGAAACAACAGTAAACCAAACCACCACAGCGGACATAGAAGTGCTCACGCAAGGAATCGGCCAGCGCATGTCCCTTGCGACCAACAGGTTTTTTGGTTGGCTTGCGCGCATATTCTGATAAAACCATTTTTTTATAAACAGCCAGCAATTACTGATAGGTATGACAGAACACCTCCTCGTCACAGACACCTCAGTTCTTGCTGAAGGAGTCGTGACGACATACCTTAAAGAAAAAAAAGTCTTAGCAGACAAAATCATCATTCCACGAGCAGTATTAAACGAGCTTGAACACCAAGCAAATCAAAACAAAGAAACAGGCTACATCGGTCTTGAACAAGTAAAACAATTGCGAGAACAATACGACGTAGAGTTTAGCGGCTCTCGCGTAGGCCCACAAGACATTAAACTTGCAGGACAAGGAGCAATAGACAACATCATACGAGAAACCGCTCGCGAATACGGAGCAACCCTCATGACAGCAGACCGCGTGCAAGCAATCGTTGCAGAAGCAATGGGCGTGCCAGTCGTGCTAGTA
>SKXU01000030.1 GCA_007128245.1 Candidatus Woesearchaeota archaeon | reverse complement strand
TTACTGGCAGCTTCATAGTAAGCTTAAATTCGGTAGTCATATACATTTGCAGCAGCACTACTATATATTTCTTACAAAAAATAGGTTGCGGTCGGAAGCAACAAACACCCCATAGCGTGCGCGCGCCCACACCGCACCACCGCAGGAATCAATCCCACACCTGTGGCGACGATGAGCACGATAAGCCCGCGCCAACCAGTAAGCACGAGCACTAAGAGTACGATAAGCGCTACCACGCCAAGCACCAACGAGGTGTAGTGCACACGATTCATCACAGACAGCGCAACGCGGGTGAGCCACAAACACAACGGCACAGCAACGCTTGCCGCAAGAAGGGCAACAAAAAAGAGTTGCGCAACCACCTGAGTGGAAGGATCAACTAAACTCGTAATAGCAACGACCGCGCCATTACGCGCCTTATCAAGAGAGAGCCACGTAAGAAGCGACAACGAAAAATTCACTGTGGTAAGCGCTCCAAGCAAGATAAGAAATCCATGATCACCAATGTTGCGCGTAAAGTGCTGGCCCAAAATAGCTGCTTGCGCATTACCCAGCCCGGGGAGCATGCTCGCAATAAACCCTGCGAGCGTACCTGCGAACAACCCCTGAATCGCAGGACTTTTTTTGAGCTGAATATCGCTTCGCACTTGCTGAGCAGGCAACGATTGTGTTTGCGTAAGACCGTAAAGCAACGTGCTGGTGCCAAACAAACCCGAGAGCAGTGGAAATAACGGCTCAACACTCGCCTCGCCCCACAACACCACCATGCCTAACACACCAGACAGTACGTACACAAGGAGCGCCCACCAGCGCTTACTATCACGAAAAATCATGTAGGCAGACACTCCTAGCAGAAGATATCCCATCACCCCCACAAGATACGGATATAACCCAATCGCCCGCCACCACACAGGAATGAGTGCGAGTGCGATTAGTAAACCGAAATAACTGCCGACAAGGGTGAGCTTGACCGCCATATACCCCATTCCGCGCAGCAAATACCGGTGCCCAGGAAGGACTCCGAGCGCAGTACTTGCTTCGGGAGCGCCCAAGAGCACGCCAGGAATGGCAGCGAGGGTTGCGTGCGTAATCGCCAAGCTCACCAAAAAAGGCGCCGCAAGGGGTGTGTGCACGGCAGCCACGGTAGCGGTCGCAAGCAAATTCACGTGCACACCAGGAATTAAGCCTGTAAAACACCCTGCGAGGATGCCAAGCAAAGCAGCAATAATTACGTCAAACATGACGCAGTAGAAACACTCGTATTCAAACAAGATATGCGCACGCGCACGGCACGCATTACGAACCAAACGAAAAATCACGATTATCTCTGCAAAAGTTACTCTTGCTCATCGTGCCCATCGCAACACGTGCACAAACACTTATAAACAACAAGCGTGCAAGCACTCACATGAGTGAGCTACATATCCGCATTAACAAACGACTCATTGAACGACTCTTCTTTCTCATCGTTATTGCAGTACTCGCAGTACTGCTCTACCTTAACTGGGACTCAACAGTAGAAGTAGTGGATGATGAGCGCATACCAGGTCTTGAGCAAGAAATCGCTGACCTTACCTCACAACTTGACGCTGCGCAGACGAGAATACAAGAACTCGAAGAAGCAAACCAGACCATTCCTGAGCCAGAGCCACAGCCGGAACCTGGGCAACAACTCTCAGGAGATATAGAAGTAGTCTGGGATGTGAGAATGGAAGATGGCCGCTTTGTTCAGGCAACAGTGGTGTTTGACAACGGACGAGACCGCTCAGAAGACCTCACATACCGACTGTTCTGGCAAGACTTCTCACCAGAAATCATCTTCCACCAAGACACGCTCTTTTTAGCGTCAGGAAGACAAGCAACAAGAATAATTGCTTCAGGAGAAGGGAGCATTCCCTCGCGAGTACCAAACGAGATAGACACGATCGTGCTTCGCGTTACTGACAGTGCGGGGAACCTGGTGGCGCAACTCCAAGAACGCGTGCGCTAGCAAAGCCGCGAAACGACGGGCGAGCAGCAAACTGCACACAACTCCCCACAACTAACGGCGCGTACTCATGCTCAACCCACACTTCATCTGTGAGGATAACCCTGCTTAAGGTAGCATTCGACCACGCAACCGTGCCCGAAACATCAACAGGAGGGGTTGGGGGAAGAAAAAAGAGTGCTACAACGCCTACACACGCAGTTATGAGCGCCCAGACGAGCAACGTTCTCTCTTGCATACATTATTGCGCCCGTTCGTCTTTAGAATGTTTTCGTACCTACACACGAAAAACTTACGCGATACTTATTAAAACAAGCAAGGCGCGCATACATCTATGGTGAGACTTGCAGTCCTCGTGTTGTGCGGATTATGTATTGCGGCAGTGTGTACGCCAGAAGTGATGCGCCAAGAAGTATTCGGAGAAGAACAATTGCGCGCACAAGCACCCACAGATTTTGTTCTTGTTATAGATAAGAGCGGAAGCATGCGAGTAGGAAATAGATTTGCAGAAGCACAACAAGCAGCAACACTCTTTGTCGACCAGCTCTCAGGAGGAGACCGCGCAGCAATCGTGGCGTTTGACAGCAGAGCAGAAGTGCTTAGCGAGTTTTCAGCAAACAAACAACACCTGACGCGAGCAATACAGCAAATGACCATTGGGGATTGGACGCAATACCAACAAGGACTTGCCGCTGCCAGACAGCTTTTTACCACGCGACGATCAGGCGCAAACCACAATCCTGTGATTGTTTTCATGAGTGACGGATACCCCGACGACACGATCGACGACCTGCTTGCAAGAGTACAAGAAATCACGCAAGAAGGAGTGTGCATCTACACCATAGCATACGCAGAAGAAGCACTTGATGAAGCACAAGACATACTCGCCCAAATAGCAGACATCTCGCAACAAAACACTGGTTGCGGAGCATTCTTCTCAGCACAAGAAGACACGTTTGAACTTGAGAGAAGTTACCAAATCATCTACGCAGAAGTATCCTCAGAACAAGTACTGAGCGTGGACGTAGACTTTGAGATGATAGACAACGTACGCATGCTCTTTCGCGTGGCAAGCGCTCGCACACAAGAAGAACTCTCAAGCTGTTTTGCACCAGAAAAACGGGTGGTGATTACACAAAACGGAAGAGTGGTTCATGACACCACACTCACACAAAACACCCACGTCATCCCAGACATCTTCCCAGGAGAATACGAATACTTTGTGTTTGCACGAGAAACCTGCGAAGGCACCTGCCTGCTCACAGGAGTCGCGCAAGGAACGTTTCTGGTAGACGCATCAGTAGTTGCGTGCACCCCGACCTGGAACGAGCTATCAACACTTCTGTCAGCAATGGGACGTACAGAAGTACTCATCACACCAGAAGGCTTTAGGCCACAAACCATCTCAACACAAGGAGTGGTGGTGTGGAGAAATGCTGATACGCAACCACGACAAGTAGTGAGCACTACAGGAGCGTTTGAGAGCCCAGTACTCGCACCAGGAGACGAATGGGAGTTCATCTTCCCCGCAGGAAGCCACGGCTACCGAGAAGCAGCAGGAGGGTTTTCAGGAGCGCTGCGCAACCAACAACAACCAACAACAACCCCTGTGGATGTTGTGCTCGTCATAGATAACAGCGGCAGCATGGCAGGATCAGCAATGGAAAACGCTCGCGAAGCAGCCATAAACTTTGTGGGGGTCCTCGAGCCGCAAGACCGCATAGGATTGGTGGTGTTTGACCATCGAGCAACCATTGCACAACACCTCACCAGCGATACCACGCGCGTACGAAACGCCATCAACGCAATCGTCCCTCAAGGAGGAACGCTGTACATACCAGCACTCCAAGCAGTAGGAGAGGTGCTCAGATTTAGTCCTTCACAACGAGAGCGCATCGTCATCTTCTTATCAGACGGAATACCACATGACCTGGGAGGACTACCAGACATCTTGCGCACAATAGACGAAGAAATAGGAGAGGCATGCCTGTTTACTATCGGCTACGCAGAAGAAGGAGTTGAAGCAATAGAAACACTCAACCAGATGGGAGAGCACGCACAACAACGAAGCGGCTGCGGAAGCTTTTTTTACGCACCAAACGACAAAGAAGCACTCGGACGCGTGCTCGGAGAAGTATACGCACAAACACAAGAACCACGACTCCAGATCCACGAATTAACCATCACAGAAGAAGAACAAGGAGTGTTTGTTGTGCAGACACGAGTGCGATCAAAAGAAAACGGCATGCTCATCCCGTCAGAAACAAACCTTGGGTGCGTGCCACCAGCATTCGTGCGGGCACTGGTTGGACCACAAGAATTTCCTCTACGCTACAACGGAGAATACTATGCGGGACGTATACAACTCGAACCAGGAGCTCATGTAGGGTACGTCACTGCAAGCGTTAGCGCATTTGACACCACAGTACACAGCGCGTTCGGGTTTGAACGAGTAGAACTCGTGGTGAGAGGAAGAAATCCGTGGTATCTCTGGGTGATGCTGATCGGGGGTCTTGCAGGAATACTCTACCTTTTTATGCACCGACCCACTCGCTACTAAGGCATGATATCGGTGCAAGACTATTTGGAGCGACTAGGAATTGCTGAGCTACGACCAGCACAACAAAAAGCGCTTGACGCAGGACTTGAGAGAGGACGCAACCTGCTCGTGTGCTCACCCACCGCAAGCGGAAAAACACTCATCGCAGAACTTGCCTTCCTACAAGCACTCAATGAAAAAAAGATTAGCGTGTACATCGTACCCCTAAAAGCGCTCGCACAAGAAAAATACGCGCAGTTTACGAAAAGAAATGTGTTTTCTGTAGGCCTTGCAGTAGGAGACCTTGACGAAAAAGACCAACACCTCCACCAACACGACGTCATCGTCGCCACCGCAGAAAAACTTGATTCACTCCTCAGACACCACGCACCATGGACTGCACGCATAGGCGTTGTGGTAGTAGATGAGATTCACCTCCTCAACGACCCGGGACGAGGACCCACCCTTGAGATACTCTTAACCATGCTCAAACGCATCACGCGACCACAACTCATCGGGTTATCAGCAACGATTGGCAACCCTGAAGAACTGGCAGAGTGGCTTGCAGCAGACCTTGTGGTGGACGATTGGCGTCCTGTGAGACTTGACAAAGGAGTGCTTGTAGGAACGAGCGTAGAGTTTCCAGACAAACCTTTTTAAGCACTCTTCCCCCTCTAGCAGTATGGGACGAGACCTGGGAGTTACTGCAGAAAAACAAGACGCGTTTTCAGAGTGGTACACACAAACCATTCTCAAGGCAGAACTTATTGAGTACACAGACGTGTCAGGATGTATCGTGTATCGTCCAGGAAGCTTTGCGATGTGGGAGACTGTGCAAGCGTTTCTTGATGCGGAATTTAAGAAATTAGGGGTGAAGAACGCATACTTTCCATTATTTATTCCTGAAAAACTCTTACAACAAGAAGCTGACCACATCGAAGGATTTGCACCCGAAGTGGCTTGGGTAACGCACGCAGGAGACTCTCCTCTGAGTGAGCGCTTAGCGATTCGACCTACATCTGAGACAATCATGTATCAGGCGTTTGCAAAATGGATTCGCAGCCACAGAGACTTACCACTTCTTCTTAATCAATGGACGAACGTGGTGCGCTGGGAGTTTAAACACCCCACTCCCTTCTTGCGCGGAAGAGAATTTTTGTGGCAAGAAGGACACACCGCGCACGCAACAAAAAAAGCTGCTGAGAAAGAAGTGGCCGTGATTCTTGATATCTATAGACGTTGTTATGAGGAGCTCATGGCAATTCCTGTGTTAGCAGGTCAAAAAAGTGAGAAAGAAAAATTTGCTGGTGCTGAGTACACATTGTCTCTTGAAGCACTCTTTCCAAACGGAAAAGCCATCCAAGCATGTACCTCACATCATCTTGGACAAAACTTCTCAAAAGCATTTGACATATCCTTTCAGAACGCGCAAGGAGAAAAAGAGTTTGTGTACCAAAACAGTTGGGGATTTACGACACGCTCGCTTGGCGTTATGATTGGGGTTCACGGAGACGACAAAGGATTAGTACTGCCACCCCGCATAGCACCTATCAAAGTTGTTGTGGTACCGATCACGTTCTCAAAAAAACCCGAAGCATCAGCACAGGTACTTGAGCGTGCACGCAAGCTTTGTGCAGAGAACAATTGGCATCTGGACGACAGAGACCATCACAGCCCAGGATTTCGCTTCTCAGAATGGGAGCTCAAAGGAGTTCCTGTACGTATAGAAATCGGTCCGCGAGACCTGGAAAAAGACGTGGTCGTCGTATCACGACGAGACCAAGAAGGAAAACAAGAAGTACCAATCGCTCAAGCAGCCACGGTAGTAGACAATCTTTTAGAAGAAATACAAGCAAGCCTTTTTGCGCGCGCAAAAGAAAAACTTGAATCCTCAATCACAGACGTATCATCACGTGAAGAACTCAAAGCAGTGGTGTCAGAAGGCAAGCTCGCGCGTGCAGCGTGGTGTGGCAGCGTGGAATCAGAAGAAGAAATCAAGGCCGCTACTGGCGCGAAGAGTCTGAACATGCAAGCACCAAGCGACGATGCGTGTTTCGTCACAGGCGAGCCTGCACAAGGTGTTTTCGTGTTCGGAAAAAGCTACTAGTTTTATAAAGGAGTTCTTGGTTTCGCGGCAGATGACACGCACACTGCAACGCGCATACATCATCCCTGTCATTGATAACGTGGTGCACGCAGAAGACCGAGACGGTGTAGCCTGCGCACTAGGGCCGTACCCTGTATGTCCACTCCATTTCAACGAGGTACTCTTGCGACTCGCAGAACTCGCGTTATTAGAAACTCGTGGAGAACTCTATTGTTGTGATGAGCGCGAGCGCGTAGCGCAGGAAAGCTTTGCGCTCGTGCACCCACAAGAAGAAACCTCAACATTGTTTTTTGGGTTTCTGCCCCGACTAGAAACGACGTACCGCCCGATTCACACGTTCTCAGCACAAGACCCTGTGCTTGCTGCAGGACACTACCAATTACGCGCTACGCAAACGCGACCAACACGATTTACTTGTGTTGAGCAAAAACAATCAGGATTTAGCTTTGCGCGCGCACAAGAGCTTTTGGCACAATTTAATCAACCAATGTATGCGAGAGAACTCCGTGCTGATACAAAAGCGTCTTCATATCGTCTTGGATGATTGCGGCAATCTCTTCTCTGGCAAGAGTTGCGTCAATAACAAGCACGCGAGGATCACTACTGATGGCCTGGTATCCTTGACGCACACGCTCAAAGTAGGTGTGAGCGCGGCTCTCAATACGATCTTTTTCCATGCCAAACTCCCCTCCTCCTTTTCTTTTCAGGCTTTCTTGAACGGTAAGGTCAAGCAAGTAGGTGCGGTGGATAGTGATGTTTTTGAGGAGGTGTGCGTGAAGAGTATTAATGAGTTCTAGTGCTGCTGCGTCTGCTTTCCAGTTGCCGTATCCTTGGTATGCTACTGTGCTGTCAATAAAGCGATCAGCAATAAATACTGCTCCTTGCGCGAGTACAGGCTTGAGTTTGTGCTCGATAAACATACTTCGTGCGGTGAGATATAAGAATAGTTCTGATTCTTTTGTGAGGTCGTAGTCTGCGCTGAGCGCGTCTGCGACTCCTTCGTATCCTTTGTTTAATCGTGTGAGAAACCATGGGTCTTGCACCATGCGCCGTGCTGCTTCTCCGTATCCCGTGCCTCCGGGTTCTCGTGCCGTGACGTGTTTTATGGAGAGTTTTCGCAGGTAGTCCGTGAGTGCCGCTATTTGTGTTCCTTTTCCGCAGCGCTCAAGTCCTTCAAAGGTAATGAGTAATCCCCCGCTCATAAAGTGTTTTGTCTTCTTGGCGTATTTAAGCGTTGTTGTGAAAAGAGTTATATAGCCTGAGCAAGACACGCAGTACATGGGTCTTGTAGAGTCGTTTTCTGGTGTTCGCGGAGTGTTTGGAGAAGACGTTGATCTCTTGTTGTGTCGCAAATATGCAACCGCACTCACAGAACTCCTCGGTCCAGGACGCATTGTAGTTGGACGTGATACGCGACCATCAGGACAAGACATCCTTCAAGCACTACTTCCGTGTCTTCACGAGCCGATAGTGGTGGGCGTAGCGTCCACTCCGGCCATCCAAGAAGCGGTGCGCGCAACAGGAGCGATAGGAGGGATTATCATCACGGCATCGCATAACGAGCCAGAATACAACGGACTAAAGCTCTTGCGCGCAGACGGAGCCCTGCTCGCAAAAGAAGATATGGAGCGCGTAATCGCCCGCACACGCACAGTCTCTGAGAAGACGCTACGCAACAAGACAACATACTATGATGCACTCGCCGCGTACGAGAAACACGTGCGATCAATTATTGGTGATGTGCAGTTTACGAACGCAGCAGTCCTGATTGACCCGAACGGAGGAGCGGCGTGCGACTACGAGAAACTCCTAGCATCCTACGGAGTGGAGGTATCTGCAGTAAACAACACGCCAGGAGTGTTTACTCGGCGCATAGAACCCAACGCGCAATCCCTCGCACCACTCCAATCACGTATCACCACACAAGACTTTGCCGCAGGATTTGACTGCGACGCAGACCGGGTAGAACTCGCCTTGCCAGACAGATTAGTCTCAGGAAACGAAGTACTCGCACTCGCACTCACAGAACGTTTGCCCACACTCCCAAAAGGACAGACAGTAGTGGTAAATGACGCGACATCACAACTGGTGCACGCCGTCGCGCATGAGCACGGAGCGAGGGTGGTGGAGTCAGGGGTGGGAGAGATTAACGTGGTTGACACCATGCTCTGTACAGGATCAGTACTGGGAGGAGAAGGGAGTAGTTCAGGAGCGATCGTGTTTCCTTCACGCTGCCGAGACGGACTGCTCTCAGTGCTCTTAGTGCTGCGCTACCTCTCACGCACACAACAAACCCTTGCGCAAGCAGTCTCCCGACTACCACAGTTTGTGTCAGCGAGAAAAAACGTGACGCTTGCGGACGTGACATCAGCGCGTGAGAAGCTGGCCGCGTGGGGCAAAGAGCGTGGCGCAGACGTGCGAGTATCTGACGCAATCAAGATAGTATTTGCTGATCGCTTTGCGTGGATGCGCGCCTCTCAAACCGAGACAGGAGTGGTGCGCGTTATTTGTGACGCACCAACCAAGAAAGAGGCTGAGGCGTTGCTTTCTGAAGTATGTGGCATCATAGGGGCTGAGTAAAGCGTTTGAGCAGGGCGTATTGCTACTCACTGAAACGGTGTCTTTATAAGCAATGCATTGTTTTCCTGAGCATAAGGCCCCATAGCTCAGCCTGGATAGAGCGTCCGGCTTCGGACCGGAAGGCCAAGGGTTCGAATCCCTTTGGGGTCATATGTACTCACGCACTGCATGTTACCTTGGAGAAAAAGAGATTCATGCAGATAAACCGCTTGAGCCACTGTACGCGGCAGGAAAGAAGCTTCCTATAGGATCAGTCTTTCGACTCGAGCATGAAGAGGTCCGCGTAGTTGACGGACGAGCAAGTATCTGGCGCGAGGGAAAAAAAATACGCTCATTCGGAGAACACGATGAGTTCACAAGTCACGGTCTTGAGCTTGTGGTTGTAAGCGAACCAGATGCGGTGTACTTGCACACTACTTCTTAAACGGGTTTTCTCCAAGGCCGCCCCACAAGAACCGATCGTTAGGGGCAGGAGATTTACTGTGGGTGTAGAGCATGTACAGTCCCAAGCAGACTAAGATGATGCCTGTGCCGATAAGATATGCGCTCACTAAGTTCATACTCGTTCAAGACTGATTTCGATAGTGGATACGCGCACGAGCTTTCCTTCCCGATTGCGCACTTCATTAGAATCGATGGAGACGTTGCGAATCCGGATTTGTCCTGCTAAAAAACGTTTTACGGCCATTTCAGTCACGTCAACGGCGCGGGAGATATGCTTTCCACGAGCTTTCACAATAACTTCTTCTTGCTCGTGCGTGGTAAATTGCATGACGATACCAGTAACATAATTCATAAAAGGTTTATCACCTACAAAAATAGCGTTATCCTGCTCGGCCATGCGTGTCTCCTTACAGAGCGGTTGCTTCTTGTTTCTTTTTCAAACGCGTAGCATACCCTGCAATAATGTTTCTGATCTTCTTTGAGGGAACATTTGCGAGCTCCTCTACAATGACCTTATTTTCTTCAAACGTGGTTGTGAAGCGGTCTGCGTGCTCATCAAACATCTCATTGGTTACTCGCTTTACGAGCATGGTCTTTATTCGTCCCATACGAGGTGAGAGAGCGAGTTTGTTTAAAAAAGTTTGCTCGGATTAGTCACTGTGGCCGCAGAGTATGGGTCTTGAGGC
>SKXU01000041.1 GCA_007128245.1 Candidatus Woesearchaeota archaeon | reverse complement strand
GATATGTGGGATGTCGTAGTGTTTTGAGAGTATTTTTCCTTGTGTTCCTTTACCAGACCCTTGCGGCCCGAGAAGTACGATGTTCATATGTTACCAAGAGAATCAGGTGTTTATATCTGTTTGTGATGCGTGAAACATATAAACAGAAAGTAGTTCCTACTCAGTAATGGCAATAATTCGTCTTGATCGTCCACGAAACGAGTTTTTTTCACAAACACCCTTTGCGCGCCTGCGCGACGAAATAGGCGACATTCCTGAAACCAATGTGACTGCTGACAAGCTCACACCCCATATACGCGAGGGTCGACTCGTTCCCGTAGGACAACACAAAACCGTTGCTCGTGCCATGACTGCCAGCGTTGATGCTTCTCAAGTCCTAGATACTGCGCGCCACCTTCACCCTGATCAAGTAATGCTTCTTCCGCAGCAAGCACGTATTCCGAGTCCTCGGGCACGCAGGCACACACATCATAGTAGTTACTCATACATCAACCTCATGGATACGTCCACACGAAGAAGCCTTCGTGGAGAGCATGACGTACCATCTCGACTCAGTTTTACTGATTTACAAGGAGTATCTCCCCTTGAGTTACTTGATACGGCTCTTCCTACAATCAGAGCGCGTGTGAGCTCCGCCCCAATCCTCGGGTATCGTTGGGACAATCAATATGTTTCTTGGTCTCAGCTCATATTAGGTGCTGAGCTGCGCGCGCATCAAAACGCAGTGTTTTGGTCTGCGTATGAGACAAGTCCGCAACTGCAAAAAGACCATACGCCCCTACAGCGGGAACAAAAAATTGCGCTCAGCCGCGTTGCGCGCGAGCGTTATGGCATCACCGAGGACGTGCGCTCACGACTCGCTGAATTTATTGACGACCTTGTAGAAGTTGAAAATCCCCCGCATGTCTCACCTCGACAGGGTCTTCGTCCCTCACTTGCAGAATATTGGCGAGTACTCGCTCCAAGTGTTTCTGGTTCTGAGCGCCACAATGTACGGTTAGATTATGTTCCTGCTGCAAGGGCCAAAAGCACTCGAGATGTTCGCGAAGCTTCAGGGATGGTGTTTGGTGTGCGAGAAAAAAGTGATGTCGCAAGTACGCAATACTCTGGACGAGGAACATTCTGGAGCGGGCCGAGTATCTGCGCATTAACCACAATAGTGAAGATCATTGATAAACGAGAAGCTGTCAAAGTATATGATCCGCGCCCCACAAGCGAGGTAGGCGCATTTATCGACACGCCTCTACGGATCGCAGACTCTCCATTCTTAGTACCTACTAAACCCTTAATGCGTGCAGCACACGCTCTGCGGTACAGAGCTGTTGTCGTGGATAACGATCCTCGTTCATCTTTTTATCGATTACGCACCCTAAACCAAGCCGAAGTAGATACGTATTTGGGAGCGCTTCTTCTTGAGCGACCTGCAAAGTTTTTGTGGCGCTCTCTTCGCGAGAGCAAAAAAGAGGGTCTTGATGTGCAACGATATGTGGTTGAGTACAAAGGCATTTAAGGAGTGACAAGTTAGTGACTGCATGACATATACTCCTTCTGAAGAAATCCTTGATAAGTACGCCGATGTTCTGATTAATTATGCGCTTAATGATTATGCTGGCGTAAAACCAGGGGAGACAGTTGTGTTACAGGTTTCTGAGTGCGCAAAGCCGATGTTACACGCACTCTACAAAACAGTGCTTAAAGCAGGGGCGAATCCTATAGTACAGTTTTTGCCTGATGGACTTTCAAGAACGTTTTTTGAGTGCGCAAACGATGACCAACTCGCATTTTTTCCTGAACATCTGCTTCGTGGACGCGTTCAGCAAGCAGACCATTTCTGTAGTGTTATCGGAGAGGTAGATAAGCACGAGCTTAAAGGAGTTCCTCCAGACAAGATCATGCGTCGCGCTCAAGCATTTAAGCCCTATCGTGATTGGCGAGAGGAAAAAGAAAATGCTGGGAAGCTTACGTGGACATATGCGCTGTACGGCACCCAGGCAATGGCTGACGAGGTCGGATCATCACTTGAAGAGTACTGGGATCAAATTATTCGTGCGTGCTATCTCGATGAAGAAGACCCTGTGTCTTCTTGGAAGCAGACGGCACAAGAAATCGAAGAGATAAAGTCATGGCTTGACTCGCTCAAGATTCAAGAAATTCGTGTCGTCGCCGAGAACACGGATTTGACTGTGCGCCTTGGTCCGGGACGCAAGTGGCTTGGCGCATCAGGGCGCAACATTCCAAGTTTTGAGGTTTTTATCAGTCCTGATTGGCGTGGAACGAATGGACATATTCAGTTTACTGAGCCTTTGTATCGGTATGGGAACTTGATTAAGCGGGCGCGCCTTGAGTTCACTGATGGCGTTGTTACGTCTTTCTCTGCGGAGGAAGGTGAAGACGTGCTCAAGGAGATGCTTAAGACCGAAAACGCTAACAAGGTTGGCGAGTTTTCCTTGACGGATAAGCGTCACTCGCGTATCACGAGGTTCATGGGAGAGACGTTGTTTGATGAGAACGTTGGTGGCGAGCATGGTAACACGCACATCGCTATCGGGAATGCGTACAAAGATTCCTATCCTGGAGACCCTTCAGAGGTATCTGATGGGCAGTGGCAGGAGCTTGGGTACAATGAGAGTGTTGAGCACTGCGATATCGTCTCGACCGCTCCGCGTGTGGTGACCGCAACCCTTGCT
>SKXU01000051.1 GCA_007128245.1 Candidatus Woesearchaeota archaeon | reverse complement strand
GCAAGACTGAAGTAACTCAGGAGTTCATCGCTGCTGGCTACACTAACGTGTATTTTCCTCAAATACTGTTTGACATTCTTGATAAGCAAGGCCTGCCTCACACGCAAGAGCATGAACGCCCTGTGCGAGAGCGTCTGCGTCAAGAGCATGGCATGGGGGCGTTTGCAAAGCTCAATCTTGATAAAATACGTCGTGCAGCAACCCAAGGTGATGTCACGCTTGAGAGCATGTATTCTTGGGAAGAATATTTACTGCTCAAAGAGGAGTTTGGTGATGAGTTTGTCATGGTCGCTGTGTGGAGCCCTCCGCACCTACGTCAAGAGCGCCTCTCAAATCGTCCAGTGCGACCGCTGACTCCGCAAGCAACACTTGCTCGTGACTACGCACAAATCGAGAAATCCCACCAAGCAGGCCCTATTGCTATGGCTGAACATCTGTTGTTAAACACCGCTGATATTGATTCTTTACGCACAGCTGCTCGCAAACTCGCACTCACTCTTTCGTCAAAATAACTGCTTTTTTTCCGACGAGTTTTACAAATTCTTCTGCCTGTGACGGATCTCCCACGATGCTTCCGTAATGCATAGGAATTGCTACGCTTGCACCCACTCGTTTTGCTGCCTGAGCAGCTTCTTGTGGGTTCATCACATAAATTCCTGAGACGGGAAGCAATGCCACGTCAGCAGATATATCTTGCATTTCTTCAATAAGGTCGGTGTCTCCTGCGTGATACACCGTAACATTTCCGAAGTCAATGAGAAAGCCCACCCATCCTTCTTCTTTTGGGTGAAATTTTTTGTTTGTGTTGTACGCTGCTATGAGTCGTAGAGTAAAGTCAGGAAATTCTTTTTCTGCTCCTACTGAGAGTGTGTGTATCTGCGCAGGGATGTCTTGTAATTTCGGCCTACACCCTTCTGGTGCGATAATGACGGTTTCTTCCCCTCGAATATTATCAATATCTTCTTCTGAGAGGTGGTCATAGTGGTCGTGCGTGATAAGAATGTAATCCGCGTCTGGTCGCGCCCTCCCAATCTGGAACGGGTCGATGTAGACACGTTTTTCTCCGTGTTCTAGTAAAAAGCTTGCGTGTCCTAACCAGCGAAGAGTAAGACCCTTGTATTCCATATACAGGCAGGTGGTGTCCTCGCTTAAAAAACTATGCTCGCAACTCTAGATCGTAGAGGATCTCCTCTACTTTCTTGAGGTTGTACTTGATGGAATCATATTTTTTTCGCAAAAGGTTGTTTCTGAGATGAAATTGTACAAGCTCTCCTTGGAGCGCGTCGATAAACGCTCGTATGCGCTTAACTTCTTGTTTATCTTTTTGCATTGCAGCAAACACTGCTCTGCGCGCAAGCTCTCCTGTCAGATCAGAGAGCCCACACAAATACGTTTCTGCTGGGACGCCAAGATTTTCGTGTGAAGGCAGGTCGTCTTGCGTGACGAAAGCTACAAAGCACGCTGCCTCAACGTATTCTTCGAGCGCGTCTTGATATGCTCCCACAGCATTTGGGGAAATCGTTGCGTGACGCTGCTTGAGCGAGGCAAGAAGATCTTGCGCTTTGCGTATCTCTCGTTGGTGCACGAGGTACACTGCGTGCTTTGCATCTTTTAGCAGATCTCTTGATTGCTTAATAATCTCTTCTCGCAAAGCGTCCTGTTGCTCAAGTTCTTCTCGAAGGGTTTGGAATGCTTCTGGGCGAATCACGCCATAAGAAGTGCTTGCGGAATTATAAACCCTCCGAGCGATACTTTTAAATACGTTGTTTCGCCCAATTGGAGACATGAGCACATTTCAGAACGCTATCGCATTTTTTATCAATCTCGGCGTCTATGACGTCGTATTGCCGTTTTTGCTCGTATTCACGCTCGTGTTTGCGATGCTTGAAAAAACGCGGGTGTTCGGGATGGAAACCCAGGACGGTAAGAAGGTAACAAAAAAGAATCTTAACGCAATGTTCGCGTTCGTCACCGCTTTCTTGGTCATCGCATCCTCAGAGCTAGTACGAATCATAAATGTCACTGTTGCAAACTCAGTATTACTTCTCGTGTTCGCCATTCTCTTCCTCATCCTTGCAGGGAGCTTTCACAAAGATGAAGAGTTCTTCTTGGATGGGTGGTGGAAGCACATGTTCATGATCATCATGTTTGTGGGTATCGTGCTTATCTTCCTGGCAAGTATGGGCTGGTTGCAAGTTGCGTGGTGGTATATGATGACAAACATTGATGGAGCAGTGGTGGGAAGCCTCTTGCTCTTAGTAATTGTGGTTGTGGCGATGGTTGTTATCGTTCGTGAACCAAAAAGCTCGGAGAGTAAGTCTTAAAAACCCAAACGTAAATAAATGAGAAAGGAGCAAAAAGAAATATGACAGCATTCATCGAGTTCATTTATACCCTGGAATTTCTTGGTGTAGCTGACGTGATCTTACCGTTTCTTCTCATATTCACTATTTCATTTGCAGTTCTTTCACGACTCAAGATACTGGGAAAGCAAAAGAGTGCTCGTCGATTTGATGCTGTTGTGTCTCTCGTGTTCGGCCTCTCATTGGTAATCCCACACGTCCTTGGAAGATACCCAGGAACGTCCCCTGTTGATGTCATCAACGCGTCATTACCAAACGTTGCAGTGTTCTTAGTCGCGATTATCCTCCTCATGCTCATGATTGGTTCCTTCGGAATCAAGTGGGACTTAGAAAATAACATGGGAGGTAGTCTCTTCGCGTTCATCTCCCTGGGAGTAATCACGTACATCTTTGGTGTAAGCGCAGGATGGTTCCATGGAGGAATGTATCCGTGGTGGTTGTGGTGGCTTCAAAACCCGCAAACACAAGCGCTCTTAGTCACACTATTAGTGTTTATCGTGATTGTGTGGTTTATCACCCGGGACACAGAGAGTAAAGAAGATCAAGGCTCAGTGGCTAAGTTCTTCAAAGACATCTCGAAAACAAAAGAGCTTGAATAATGGCTACAGTACTCGATATCAGCATACTGAATAATTTGTCCATAGTCTTTGTATTCGTAGCAGTATTCACAGCAGGATGGGGATTGCTGTATTTTGTGAATCCCTTTGGGTTCAAAGATGATAACAAGAAAAAGGTCTATTCTGTTCTCGCCTTCGCGCTCACGTTTATTGTCATCCTCAGCCCCACTGTTCTCGGCTTGATTGTCTTTAGTATTCCGTGGCTTACCATGGTGTTGATGGTCGCGTTCTTCTTGCTCTTTTTTGCCAAGATGTTCGATACAGGACTCGCTACTGACAAATTGATACGGATGCCTGTAGTCTATGGATTTCTTATTTTCTTTGTTGCAGTCATCGTGCTGTTCGGCCTAGGAGGGACTTTTGGACAAACACTGTTGGAAACCCAACCAGGAGTTGCTGATCAAGTAGATGCTGCGAACGGACAAACAACTCCTACAGACACATTTATCCCTGCTGGTGAAGTGCGGCCTGCACCCTCGCAACCACTCACTCAAGAGTCTGATTTCGGAACCAATCTTATCTTAACATTGTTTCATCCAAACATTTTGGGAATGCTCTTTCTTATGGTTCTCGGAACAGTTACTATCTTGCTTCTTGCTCGCTAGTGCGCCGAGTAAGCTTGTCCGTAACATCAGAAAGTTGTTTGACGTTATCTGTAAAGACAGGAAGTACTTTTGAGAAGACTTTTTCCATGGCCTTGATTTCGGCTCCCACTTCAAGAATATTTTTGTCGTAGGTCTCAATCTTTCCAATCAGTGCAGCATGCAATTTCTCAAATCGGTCTTTAAGGTCCTGTACTTGTTGCGTGAGCTGAGTTAATCGTTGTTCAGAACGGTTTTTCCACTCAACAATTTTCTCCACGTCCGCTTCCAATTCCACCCATTTCTCATCAATAATAGCCTCGATGTACTCTTCCATAGAGACATCAGTGTGTTGGGGGGCGCTCCGCGCGTAGTTGCTCGTTACTGCTTGCTTTACAGGAGCTGCTGAAGGAGGAGTTGATGGAGAGGGGCTTGATGGAGGAGCAGGCATGCTGGGAACGTCTGTTGATGGAAGGCTTGATACTGAATCGTCAAAACTTGGTGCGGGAGGAAGGCCTGTTGATGGACCCGCATTCCCTATGGATGATTGATTGAGCGCATCAAATATTTGTGAAGAGTTATGACCGTCTTTTTGAAGAATATCAATAATCTGGCTATTTTGATATCCTTGTCCACGCAACTCCGAAACCTTTTGGAGTAATTTTTGATCTACCAATTACAACACCTCTCTTACCACATATGCAGAAACATTCTTTTTAAACCTTCCTTCTTTCTTCCAGCAACCGCCGCGCCTCTTGCCGCGTCAGGTACTGCAGAGGATCCCACATCTCAATATATTTTTTGAGCAATAACACGTCTCCTCTGGGAGCAGCATTTTTTGCTTGTTCCAAGAAGCGATCCAGTTTATCATCAATCTCAACGAGCACGCGTCGAAGTGCGGTTGCTTCTTGACTGACTGCGTCCACGTTTGTGCGTAGCTCTTGCATATCTCGAATAAAGTTTTCTTCTGCCAACTGTCCTTTGCGCCTGAGCACCGTGTATCTTTCTTCAAGAACGCGTAGTCTGCGTGAGAGGTCTGTCATTCCTTGAATAATGGGATCAGGAGCTTGAGGAGTTTCTGGTTGTGCCATAAGGTTTTTATAGACTCTTAAATACAAATGTGTGAGCGACGTTATTTATATGTATCGCACAGGTGGGCTATGGCAACAGGATTTTCGTACGAGGTAATACGGCAAGGAGAAGATAACATCCTTTTTGCTGACTGCGCCCAAGCGGTAGTCATTCCCAGTCTTGAAGATAATGCTGTCTGTATGTCTGAAGCAGTTGATCAGCTTGTTGAGAATCGCAGCATCACAAAGATCGTGTATAGTCAAAAGCAAGATTATGAGTATGATTTTGATCAAGCACAGTTATTGATTGAGATTGCGCGATTATACCGAGTGCTTATTCATGAAAAGAAAGCAACGATGTCGTATTTAGAAGTTGATGGCGTGCCTGAAAAAATCGTTTCTCAACGCTACACATTCTTGCGCACAATCATTTATGACATGCTCAAAAAAGATCCTATCGGGACGTTTGTGAGTCTGCGTCGAGAGTTGCGAAAAGCAATTGTAAATAGGGATAAGAGTCTTGATGAAACAGAAGAGCGTGGGTGGAGAAGATATATTGAGGTGTTAGAAAAAGTTGTGGGGCTGCTTCAAGAGACAAAGCTTGTGCAGCGAGTCATCTCGGAGCTCGAAGGGTACAAAGTAGGTGACCGATCGCTGTATCGTAAGCTGTTCTTTCCGCAAATTAAGCCTGATTTCATGTTTACAAAGATAATGGCTGAATACCCTACTGGGGCTCAAGAAATCAAGTCGTATTCTGTGGGAGAAGCAGAAGTGGCAATTTTCACACTTCCAGACACTATACAGTATCTCTACCACCTTACACCACCCGAATTCAAGCTTTCAGAAGAACAGTACAACCTTTTGGACACCGCTCGGAAAATTCTTTCTGAGCACAAACCCACTGAAGATGACTTTGTTGATCCTGAGCGGATGAGAGAGGTGTTTGCAAACGTCGGTATGGACTTAATCGAAGAGCTTGCCGTGAAGCGAGATATTCATTTATCCGAAGAAGAACTTGACCGCCTCACCAGAATTCTTATTCGCTACACTGTAGGGTTTGGTCTTATCGAGGTACTTCTTGAAGACCCTGCAATCCAAGACATCACTGTCAATAGCCCAACAGGAAAAACACCTATCTATCTTGTGCACGGAGAATTTGAGGATTGCATGACGAATATTGTCCCTACCATCCCTGAAGTTGATTCGTGGGCTTCAAAGCTGAGAATGATCTCTGGACGTCCGCTTGACGAGGCAAACCCTGTTCTTGACGCAGATATCACCATTCCAGGGGCTGCTTCTGCCCGTGTAGGCGCTATTGGCAAACCGCTAGACCCCACAGGGCTTGCGTTTGCTTTTCGTCGTCACAGAGAAAAGCCGTGGACCTTCCCGTTATTTATTAAAAACGGCATGATGACTCCTCTCGGTGCAGGATTATTGTCTTTTCTCATTGATGGAAATCGTACGTTTCTTGTTGCAGGAACAAGAAGTGCGGGAAAGAGTTCGTTGCTTGGAAGTTTGATGGTGGAGATTATGCGCAAGTATCGCATCATTACGATTGAGGACACCTTAGAGCTTCCAGGAGTGCAATTGCAAAAGCTCGGGTATAACTTGCAGCAAATGAAGGTTTCATCAGCACTCTCTTCTGGCACTGCTGAGGTTCCTGCTGATGAAGGAATTCGCACTACCTTAAGACTCGGAGATAGTAGTTTGATTATCGGGGAGGTGCGCTCAACAGAAGCAGCTGCTCTGTACGAGGCTATGCGTGTAGGTGCTCTTGCGAACGTCGTGGCAGGCACGATTCACGGAGACAGTCCCTATGGAGTGTTTGATCGTGTAGTCAACGATTTGAAGGTGCCTCGCACGTCCTTTAAGGCAACAGACATTATCGTGGTGGCAAACCCTGTGCGGAGCCCTGATGGTCTGCGGAGGGTGCGTCGCATCACAGAGATTTGTGAGGTGCAAAAGCATTGGGAAGAAGATCCTATGCAAGAAAATGGTTTTGTGCCTTTAATGAAATATAACCCTATAAATGATCAACTTGAACCCACGGACGCGTTGATTAATGGCGAGTCTGAGATCCTCAAGGCCATCGCAGGAACTGTCAAGGAGTGGGCAGGTAATTGGGATGCTGTGTGGAACGAGATTCAGCTTCGCGCAACAGTAAAAGCTCGCATTGTTCAAGTGGCTGATGAGGAGGGACTTCCTGAGCTGCTCGAAGCTCCTTTTGTTATTCGCGCAAATGATGAATTCCATCGTATCAGTCAACGTATGCGCTCACAAAATAAAACAAACTTACCAGAGGAAATAACTCGTGAATTCAACATATGGCTCGACAAGCAAAGGCACCACTATAGAGTCTCTCAAAGCACAAGTTCAACGTCAGCTTAGAGAAGAGCTCGGGGATATTGAGAGCATTCGTAGTCGTGAGTATGATCAGTTTAAGAAAGATAATCAGCCAAGAGCGAACTCATGGTATGAACGATCCGCTCTCTGGGCAGGAAAAGCGATCAGTCTAAATCCTGGAAAATCAGGCCCTGCAATTCAGCGCCAAATAGACACTGCGCACATGACCATTAGCCCTGCCGATGCGCTCGCACTCTCAATCATCGCTCCTTTTTTGGTGTTTATCGCAACTCTTATTCTCACAGTGTTTGTTCCGTTCATATTCACCGGGAACATTTCCTTGTGGTTTATCGCGTTCTCGTTCATTATTGCCGTCATGCTGCACGTTCCTCTCAATAACATGCCTCATTTTCTTGCTCGGCGTTGGCGTCAACAAGCATCGAATCAGATGGTGCTCTGTATTTTCTACATGGTAACCTACATGCGCCACACTCCTAATCTTGAGCTCGCAATTGAATTCGCCTCAGCGCATATCGGTCCTCCTCTTGCCTTGGACTTGAAAAAGATTCTTTGGGATGTCGAGACTGAGCATTTCCAAACCGTTTCAGAGAGTTTTGAACACTACCTTACGTTTTGGCGAGGAGACGCTAATGAGTTCATAGAGGCCATTCATCTTATTGAAGCCTCTTTGTATGAAAACACGAACGATCGAAGACTTGCGTCACTTGACAAAGCACTTGAGGTCATGCTTGATGAAACATACGAGAAAATGTTGCACTACGCACAGGATTTGAAAAGTCCTATCACCATGTTGCACATGTTAGGAATTATATTGCCTATTCTTGGTCTTGTCATCCTTCCTCTCGCAGTGTCTTTTTTTGATATTCATTGGACAGTCATTTTTTCTTTGTATAACGTCATGCTGCCCGTAGGAGTGTTTTATTTGGGAAAGCGCATTCTTGCAACAAGACCTACGGGGTATGGAGAAGCAGATATTTCTCAACTGTATCATGAGATGGGTCATCACTCAAAAAATCCTGCTCTTGAAGCAAGTGTTCTCGCAGGAATATTGTTTTTTATTGGTATGCTACCTGTACTCTTATTTTATGTGGGTGTGCAAGAAATTCCTCTCGGGCCGTTTGAATTGATGGGGTACACAGAGGATGGTATGGGGCCGTACGGTCTTGGTGCAGGACTTCTTTCATTATGCATCACGCTTTCTGCAGGTCTTGGTCTGTGGTGGTTTTATCATCGCAGAACCAAATCCCTCATTGAGATTCGTAAACGCTCTCGCCAGCTCGAAAACGAGTTCGCCTCTGCGTTATTCCAACTCGGAAATCGCATTGGTGATGGTATCCCTGCAGAGATTGCGTTCGGAAAAGTGGCTGCTACTATGGAAGGCACTCGCGGAGGAGATTTCTTTGCTTTGGTTGCAAATAATATTACTCGTCTTGGTATGGGTGTTGAAGAAGCAATTTTTAATCCTAAACATGGAGCGCTTGTGCAATACCCGTCTAACCTTATTGAGTCTTCGATGAAGGTACTTGTCGAGTCTTCAAGAAAAGGCCCTGTGGAAGCGTCTAAAGCACTCATGAGCATGTCTCAGTACATTAAAGAGATGCATCGCGTTGATGAGCGCCTCAAAGACCTCTTAGCAGACGTTATTTCTTCTATGAAAAGCCAAGTAAACTTTTTGCTTCCTACCATTGCTGCTATTGTGATTGGTATCACCAGTATGATTACTGCTGTTCTCGGAGAGATTCAGCGCCAAGCAGAAGGATTAGATGTGGGGGGCGGGGGCGTTCCGATTGATATGTTCGGGATGGGTATTCCTACCTTCTACTTTCAAATCGTTGTGGGATTATATGTAGTTCAAGTCGTGTGGATTCTCTCGTTTATGATATCTGGTATTGAGAACGGTGTCGACACCCTCTCCGAGGAGTATGTCAAGGGAAAATCCTTGTTTTTAGCCACAACCCTCTACTGTAGTATCGCGTTTGTCGTCATCCTCGCATTCAACCTGCTCGCACAAAGCGTTATTCGCGCATTCTAGTGCATCTCATCATGATGTTTGTCTAGGTGGTCAATAGCGTGTGCGAGATCTACGTCCTTCTGAGTGATCTTGTCACCAGCATCGTGCGTTGATAACTCAATACCTAAGAGGTCGTAGTCAATAATCATTCGAGGGTGGTGCTGATGTTTTTCTGCTAGTTCCGCAACGTGCTGTGCAAAGTGCATTGTCTCCGCAAAGTTCTCGAATTCAAAGACGGTCACTAAGTGATCGTTATCTACATCCCAGTGTTCAAGCTTAACAAGTTCTTTCTTTAGTTCTTCTTCAGATAGTGGATTCATACAACTAAGAAAGAAGAAGAAGTTAATAAAATAGAAAGAAAAAATTTACGGCTTTCTTAAAGCCGTGAAAGCAAGTCCCAAAAGACCCAAGAGCAAGAGCAATGCTACCATTGCGCCAAGTCCTGATGGTACGCCATCAAAGATGCTTGATGCCATACCTGTCGGTCCAAGTGCGCTTGACTGCGTGGTTTCAGGAGCGTCTTCAACGCTTTCATCTTCCTGCGCAGGTACTGGCGAGCTTGGTTGTTCAGGTTCAGCCACTACTTCAGGCGCAGGGCGTACTTCTGGCTCATCCACTTGACACTGAGGGCTCCAGAAGAAGACCTCACAATCAAGTTCTGTCGGAGATCCTCGTCGACGATCAGCTTCAGTTGAGGTAAGCTCTGTTGTTCTTGAACCTTGACGCAAGGCTGACAAGTCATCGTCTGACAATCGTCTATCTTCTTCCATGAAGAAAACTTCATCATCAGTTCCGTCATTACTATTGGCTAGGCCTCCACAGAGGAGCACGTAGCTAATATCTGCCTCATTTCCGCCCTTGTTCAACAATCCTGAATTGTTTACAGTGTCTTGAGTAGATCCTTCAGGGTACTGGTAGACTTTTTTCATCTCAGCACCGCCTTTAAGCACTACTCCAGTGACGTCTTGGTTTGATTCCCAGTCTGCTTCTGTGTCATTTCCAGATACTGAGGTGGAGTATCCTGTTCTCTCTCCATCCTTTGAAAGCACGTAGTATTCATCATTCCACTCCCACTTAGCGATTGCATACGCAAAGCCAGCGTCCACACACACTCCTTCGTTGACTGGTCCAAGGTAGTCATTTTGCTGAGTAATGGTGTTTGTTACCGTACACTCGAGCGTCTCTCCTTCTACAATCTCAATCTCTCCTTCAAGGCAGTTTTTACTCCACTCAGCAGTCCAGGCAATATCTAAATCACTTGTTTCTGTGATGGTATAATTGCCTACAGGAAGTGTAAGAGTTTCTCCTGCACTGACTGTGTGCTCTCTCACAATAAAGGAGAAGTCATCTGCATTCACGAGTGAGCTTCCCTCGACGACTTTCGTGATGGTCAAATTTCCTGTACCATCAGCAACGCCAGGTATGCCTGGTCCGTCTCCAGGAGGCACAATCTCATCACAGTCCTCATCGTAGCTAAAGAGTGCTTGAATGCCGTTGATGTCAAAGCCGTC